>DATGFK010000400.1:0-3893 GCA_035309185.1 Aggregatilineales bacterium | reverse complement strand
CAATATATTGCTCTTTTCCAGTTCCACCTCATCTACCACGCCGCCCGCGTTGATCCGTTTGTAATGATTGTAAACGGCCACGCTCAATACGCGCTTGGCGCGCTCCTGGCCGATCACGTATTGATTGAGGTGCAGCAACATCTCCTGCGGCGAGGGCACATGCTCGATCTTAAATTCGACGGGCGGCTTGTAAGAAACCGACTCTTCTTCGAGGATTTCCCGGCACAAGTCCACGCATTCATCGCAGATGAATACCCCCTCAGGCCCGGCGATCAGCCGATTCACCTCGTCGTGCGCGCGGCGGCAAAACGAGCAGCGTTGGTTGCCGGTGGTTGGAAGCTGATTCAAAAGTCCCTCCAAAAGATTCGGGATAAACCGCGATGAACGGTGCCGGTGATCGGTGCGAACTGATTGTCCTACGACTTCATTCTAACGCAAGAACGGGCGGCCCCGCTATCTCAGGCCGCCCCTGTGATTTTCCGTCCCCGTAGGGACAACGCCTGCGTTGTCTGGATGGGCAACGCCAGACTGGAAAACCTTTCCCTATTTTTTCCCTTCCACAGGGCCACCCGCCGTCAGGACCTGATCGATCAGGCCGTATTCGACGGCTTTGTGGGCGTCGAGGTAAAAGTCGCGATCCGTATCTCGCTCGATGACTTCGAGCGTTTGCCCGGTGGCATCCACAAAGATCTGGTTGAGGCGCTCGCGCAGGCGGATAATCTCATTGGCCTGGATCACGATGTCCGACGCCTGGCCCTGCGCGCCGCCCAGCGGCTGGTGCATGTGGATCGTGGCGTTGGGCATGGCGTAGCGCTTGCCCTTGGTGCCTGCGGTCAAGAGCACCGTGCCAAAGCTGGCTGTAACGCCGATGGCGAAGGTACTGACCGGCGCTTTGATCAGCTTCATCGTGTCGTAGATCGCCAGGCCCGCGTAGATCACGCCGCCGGGGCTGTTGATGTACATCTGGATTTCACGTTCCGGGTCTTCCCGATCCAACCACAGCAACTGAGCGACGATCAGATTGGCGACCTGGTCATTGATGGGTGTACCCAGGAATACGATACGCTCCTTGAGCAGCAGCGAGTAAATATCGTAGATCCGTTCGCCGCGTCCGGTGGTCTCGACAATGCTGGGAATGATCATGTCCAACGGGTGTTGCATACGCAATGTCCCTCGTTTCAATACTCCGCGATTATCTTCAATGTCCTAGAGTCTAACGCGAAGGCGCGAAAATCGCCTACCGCCTCGCGTAAGAAATCGGCAAGAAATTACTGGGGTCAGGACAGGCCCTGTCCCATCCGCCTAGTCTTTGCCCTCAGTCGACTCGGATGGCGCTTCCATGTGCGCTTCTGGCTGTGATTCGCCTTGCGCTTCAGTCTGCTCCTCGGATTTTACTTCTGGCAGGGCAGACGAAGGCGCATTCACCACCGAATCCGGCAATATGATGCGCGGCGCGCCGCCTTCGAGTTGTGCCATCGAGGATGCGCCAACCAGCGCGGGTTCAACCTGTTCAGCCGGGACGGGCAGGATCGCCATCGAAGCGTCAGCGCCGAGGGGCGGGTTTTCGCCGCGCGCGATCTGCATCAGGCGCTTGCGGGCGCGCTCGGTCAGCAGGTCGAGTTCGATGTTCCGCTGCGTTTCTTCACGCAGGAGCATCTTCTTGAAGACCGCCGCCTGTTCGCCGAACTGGGCGCTCATGTTATCAATCTGCGTGTTCAGGTCGTCGTCGCTGACTTCCAATTTTTCTTTGGTGACCACTTCGCCCATGACCAGGGCGCGCTTCAGGCGATCAATAGCTGGCTGCCGGTATTCGTCGTGCAGGGCGGCATCGTCTTTCTTTTCCAGCTTTTTATAGTCTTCCAGGGACAGGCCGCGCTCGCGCAGGTTGCGATCCAGCGTGTCGAGCATCTGGTGAATGTACTCGTCAACGATGGCTTCGGGATACTTGATGGTGGCGACTTTGACCACGTCGTCCAGCACCTTGTCCGCGTAGTCGGATTCGACGTTGCGGGTCAGGACTTCCTGGAGTTCCTTGCGAGTCTGGATACGCAGATCAAGCAGAGTCTCGATCTGGTTTTCCGTGACCTGTTTGGCAAAGTCGTCCGTCAGGGCAGGCAGCGTGCGCGACCTGACTTCTTCGAGCTTGACCGTGAAGTCGAAGACGTGCCCGGCGATGCGATCATCTTTGTGATCGGCAGGGTAGGCCAGTTGGAAGGTCTTTTCTTCGCCCGCGCTCAGGCCGACGATCTGCGCGGAAAAGCCGGGCAGCACTTCGTCGCGGTCTTCGCTTTCGGTCAGGATGGTCTCGATGTCCTGGTTGATGTAAGGATCGGTGTGACCGCCGTGCTCGTGTTCATGTTCGTGTTCGGCAGGAGAATCGCCTTCAGGCTTGTCGGGAGTCTCGGCGCTTTCCTCGTGTTTTTCCTCTTCGTCGTGATCGTGCTTGACCTCAGATTCAGGGTGGGTGATGGTGGACTTCACGTTCAGCTTGACCTGGTCGCCCAGTTGGGCCGGACGCGAAGCGGGTTCGATCACCGCGCGGCGATCCTGGTAACGGGTCATGGCCTCGTTGACCATATCGTCGGTCACTTCGGCAGCCTCGTAAGGCACGCGCACATCACGGTATGTTCCGAGATCAACTTCCGGGCGCTTGGAGACGACGAAAACCAGTTTAAGGCCGTTTTCGCTGTCTATGTTTTCCAGGCTGCCAATGTCGTACGGCTCGATCTTGGCTTCGTCAAGTGCCTCGCGGTATATCTCGTTGCCAAGCGTATCCAGCGCTTCTTCCAGGACGTAGGCCGCCCCGAAGCGCTGCACAATCACGTTGTAAGGGGCTTTACCCTTGCGAAAGCCCGGCACATTGGCCTTGCGCGAAATGCGGCGAGCCGCCTCCTGCATGGCCTTCTCGACGCGCGGCTGCTCGACTTCGACAGTCAGGCGCGCGGTATGGTTTTCGAGATGTTCGGTTTCGGTTTTCACACACTTATCCTTCGTTCGAGGTTTGGTTGGGTCGTTCTAAACAGGGTCAAGGCGTCGGAGAATTATAGCAGGAGCATCATGCTGTGGCTATACATCGCGGCGCGGTGCAGATGGGGACGGGGGGACTCGAACCCCCACGGATTTCTCCACATGATCCTAAGTCATGTGCGTCTGCCAATTCCGCCACGTCCCCAGTCTGATCGGGAATTATAAGCGAAGTGCGGCGCCCTGACAATGGTTAGCTATGAGCGGTAGTTTCAAGGCACGGCTAAAAGGCCACGCGCATCAATTTATGTGTTTCAGTCTCGCCGTAAAGCTCGAATCCCAGCCGCTCGTAGAGTCGCCGGGCGTCGGAGTTCGTTTTGAGGACTTGCAACACAACTTCTTTGTGGCTGGCTTTTGCTTCATCTATGAGCGCCTGAATGATCGCCGTGCCCAGGCCCTTCCGCTGGTATTCGGGCAGGATCTCAATTTCCGCCAGCAAGATTCGTTGCGGATCTCTCTCGCAAATCAGTTTACCGACAGGCACGTTTCCTACCATGAAAATATCGGTATTGTCCGTCGTAAAATGCTGCCTGAAATACGCCATTTGAAAATCCTCATCCCAGCCCCACGTTTTCTCGATGGCCGCCCTCATGGCCTTGACGTGGAGATCGTACAGGAAGGCGAAATCTGCGTTCGTGGCGGCTTGCAATGTGTAGTTCATCGCCCTTTTCCGAGTTCTCCACAACCCCTTCGCACCATGCTCATAATTTCCTCACAACTTTGGATCATAATGCGCGTATCAATAAGAGATCACACGCTGCGAATGGATTGCGCAGGAAAGGATTCGAGTATGTATCGCTATGGTCATCGCAGATTCCGCTGGGTGCCAGCACTGTTGCTCTTCATCTTCGTCATGATGCTGTTCACAG
>DATGFK010000399.1:0-4952 GCA_035309185.1 Aggregatilineales bacterium | reverse complement strand
CCGCATGGCGAGCGAAGTTTCTCGGAAGCCTCGCACCAGTCAGTGTCCCTGAATAACTTCAATAAGTTTCTTCTGTGGAGGAATGCGACTTCGTGTCTCAGGGCGTGTTGTTACGTGCAAACATAGTTACGCCTCCGCTTTTCCCTGCTGCCACGCTTGCAGCGCTTTGCGAATCGTTTCAACTTGCGGCCACTTGAACCCAAAGGCTAAAAATCGCTGGGCATCTTCAGCAGCACCGCGATAATCCTTGAGTGCAGCCCGATAATAAGCCCGGTCATAATATGTGATTGCATTCATTTTGCTATCTGGGTCGAGATCAATGGAAATGGTGCAATCAGCAATTGCGCTCTGATAAGCACCCTGGGCTGCGTTTGCCTTACCACGCATCATATAGCAATAGGCGTCTTCTTCAACTTCGAGCATCTTCGTAAAATCGGCAATTGCGCCATCATAATCATGGTGTTCTAAACGTGCGCAGGCCCGCTTGAAGCGGGCCTCCGAAAATTCGGGAAATATATCAAGCGCTTTGGAATAATCCGCCATTGCCCGATCATAATCGTTGTTATATTCATATCGAATATCAGCGCACCAACAGTACACATCAGCATTCAAAGGTTCAAGTCGAGCGACTTCCATCCAGTCAGCAATGGCTCCGTCGTAGTCACCTGCCTCACGGCGCGCGATGCCGCGCGCGAGGTAAGCGTCGGAATAATTCGGATCGAGCGCAATCGCACCCGAATAAGCGCTGACTGCCCCGGAGAAATTATTTTTAGCCATACACTGCTCGCCTAATATATAACAATTGTGTACAGCCTGATTGCTGGTCATATCTGGCTTTCCTTCAAAACTGTAACAACTAAGCAGTTACGTGCAGGAATATGCACCCTGACGGCAGACAGTCATCCTGGCAGGCTGACCACCACCGTCGTTCCGATGTTTTCCTTGCTGCTCAAGTTTACACTGCCGCCCTGGCGCTCGGCGGCCTGCTTCACAATGGGCAGGCCCAGGCCCGTTCCGGAGATGCTGTGGGTATTGCTGCCCCGGTAGAAGGTCTCGAAGATGCGTTTCTGATCCGGCTCAGGGATGCCGATTCCTTCGTCAACAACGCGAATCTCGACATGATCCGAATACCAGTTCAATTCCAGCCGCGCTTTGCCGCCCGCTGGCGAATACTTGAGCGCATTGGTCAGCAGGTTATGAACGATCTGCCGGGTCAGTTTGCTATCGAGCAGGATGTCACGGGCGTTATCGCCGGGGACAAATGCCAGACGGCCTGCATATTCAGGAGCCATTTCCAGTTCTTCGATCAACTCGCTGCAAAACGCCATCAGGTCAAGGGGCAGCGGATCAAACTGCAAGACATCGCTTTCCGTCTCGTTGAGAACCAATACGTCGTCAAGGAGTTGAACGATGTGCGTGACGGCGGTCTGTATCTTGGTCAGATGTTTGATCTGCTGCTCTTCTGTCATGCGCTTGCTTGCCATTTCCAGGAGGCCCGCCGACGAAGCAATCGTCGTCAACGGCGTACGGAACTCATGGGAGGCTGTCGTGATAAACAGCGATTTGAGGTCATTTAGTTCTTGCTGCTGCTCAAGCGCCTGGCGCAGTTCGGTTTCCAGTTGAAGGTAGCGCGTGACGTCCCTGGAAATCCCCACCAGGCCGACGATCCGCCCATCTTTGCCACGCATGGGCACTTTGGTCGAAGAATACCAGCGGTTTTCACCGCCCGACAGCGGATTCCACTCGATGTGGTCGAGCACGGGTATCCCGCTTGCCATCAGTTCATGTTCTTCCAGTTGGGACGCTTTTGAAAGCCGAGGCATACGGAAGTCAAAATCCGTTTTTCCCAGGGCCTCGGCGGGGTCTTCAACGCCCAGGTACTGCGCATGTGCCCTGTTGATACGGGTAAAGCGTGAGCGGCTGTCCTTGAAAAATATGCCATCCGGGAGGTTGTCCATCAGTGCCTGCAACAGGTCGCTTTCATGGGCCAGGGCTTCCTCCATCCGCTTGCGCTGGGTAACGTCCCGCCGCACGGACAGCACTGCGGGCTGTCCACCGTAAGTCATCATGATTGCGCTCATAGAAACATCAACGTAGCGACCATCCTTCGTTACACAGATGCCCTCATTCAGTGTAGAACCTTCAGCCGTCAAACGCTCTGTGCGTTCGGCGAAAAGCGCTGCGAACTCAGGCGCTTCGATGTCCTGCACCTTCCGTTCCAGCAGTTCGTCGCGGGTGTAGCCCAGGGCCTGGCAGGCTGCTGGATTTACGTCCAGGATACGACCGTCCAAATCGCGCACGAAGATCATGTCGTCAATGTGATCCACAACCTGGCGGTAACGCTGTTCGCTGCCCCGGATCGCCTCTTCGGCTCTGTGGCGCTCGGTGATGTCTGTCACAAAAGACAGCGCCTGGAGGCCATCCTGGGTCGAGATGAAGCTGATGTGAACTGCCGTGTTGAAAATCGTGCCATCCTTGCGGCGCCCGAACGATTCGTACTCAGTGGTATGCATCCTAAGGGAAGGCCGTGTCCAATAACTTTCCCACTGTTGCGCAAAAATAGGACGCGCGCGCTCAGGCAGGAGAATATCGAGTGACTTATTCAGCAGTTCGGCGCGCGGATAGCCAAACTGAGACTCAATCGCCCCATTGACCAGGGTAATGCGCCCTGTGGAATCCGCCAGGAGGATGCCTGTCGGCGCAGTTTCGATCAGGGTTCGGAAGTGTTCTTCGCTGGCCCGCAGGGCCGCTTCTGCAAGTTTATTGTGGGTTACGTCGCGAATACTGCATGAAATCAACCAGCGTTCATAGCCCAATATTGGTGACAGGGCGATGTCGGCATTAAAAGTTGAGCCATCCGCTCGGCGCGCCAGTATCTCCACGCGATCTGGCGACTCGCTTTCGACGACTGTGCGGATCGCTTCGTTCAAAGCAACCACATAATCAGGGTGAGCAATCTCTGTCAACGAATTCAGCGGCAGTAAGTCCGCAATGCCCAGCATCGCCCGAAGCGCGGGGTTCACTCGCTGGAGCGTGCCGCCGATGTCCAACACGGCCAGGCCATCACTGCTGTAGTTAAAGACTGCTTCAAAGTTTTCCTTGACCTGCCGCAGTTCCGACGTACGCGACTCGACCCGTTCTTCGAGGTTCACTGCGCGGGCACGGAGTCCCTCGTAAAGCTGCGCATTTTGAATGGCAATCGCGGCCAGGTCAGCGTACGATTGCAGTCGTTCAGCATCGTCTCCTTTAAAGAATCCCGGTGTCCGGCTATGTAGGTTGATGAAGCCGATCACCTGTCCCCGCGCCTTGATCGGCGCGCCAATGTAGGATTTGATCCAGGGATGTTCGGCCAACTGCACCCAGTTCGGATCGCTTTCGGTGTCGGCAATGAGGTCGGGCGCGCCGCTGGCGATCATCCGCCTGAGGTTCGCCAGTCTGTTGGTCTCAACATACGCGCTGCCAAGCACGGCGTCCATCTCTGGGGGATAGCCCCTCCAGGCCACGCGGCGGGAAGTCTCGCCGTCAATGAGCATCACGGTAGCGCTTTCGTGCGGCAGTACCCGGCCCACGTTGTCTAGGATTCCGGTCATGACGTCTTTGAAGTCAAGCGTCCCCGTAAGGGCTTTGGCAACTTCACGCAGGGCGTCGCTGAGGATTCGCTGCTCGTGTTCGGTCTCGGCGGAGCGCTTGAGCGCCTGTTCGGCCTCCTTGAGTTTGGTGATGTTATGGCTGATGCCGATCAGGCCCACGATTTTCCCACTGCGGTCACGGAAAGGGATTTTGCTGTTCAAACTCCAACCCGGCTGACTGCTTCCCTGATAATTGAATGGGAGTTCGACATCAATGATCGTTTTGCCCTCTTCCAATACCTCGTGGTCCATCGCTTGATACAGGGCCGCCACGTCGGGCGAATGGATCTGCGAAGTGGTCTTGCCAATGATCGTTGGCAGCGTCAGATTCAACTCGCGAAGATGGGCCGCGTTGCTTTCAAGGAGCCTGCCCTCTGAATCTTTGACATAAACGGCTTCAGGTAAAGAGTCTATCAGTACCCGCAAAAGATTCCGCTCTGTTTCAAGCTGGCGAGTCGTCTCCGAAGAGTGTATCAGGCGCTGGATTCGGTGGCGCAGGATCGGCCAGCGGATAGGCGTCGTGATGATTTCCGCGGCCCCAACAGCAAAGGCGCGATCAATGGCAGGAAGATCATTAAAATCGGTAATCATGATCACAGGACTGTAGCTGTCTTCCAACGATTCTTGGAGGCGCGCGCAGACCTGGAAGCCATCCAATTCCGGCAGTTCAGCGCTCAACAGCAAGATGCTCGGATGCAACTCCCCGTATTTTTGGAGCGTTTCCAGGCCGTTGCTGGCATCTTCCACCCGGTAGCCCTCGGCAGTCAATAACTGGCGAAGCGTGGCCTGTGACTTGCTATCTGTAACCGCAAGTAAAATGAGAGGCTGCTCTGAAGGATTTTGGCTGGGCATAATGCCCAGAGGACTTGTATTCACCAATGCAGGTACCTGCTAGTAGGACAAATGCGATGATCATAATGTTTATTGTATGGGCAAAACGGAGCATTCCATGTTTCAGTTTCATACCAAACTGCGCAGGGCATAGGGCGCGCTTTTTGGGATGCTGAATTCTTTCCCCGTCAACGGCTGCGGAGCCAATCGTCCTGTCAGCTCAGTAATGGGCTATAATCGGGGAAATGAAAGGACACAACCTGTGCAGCGAGTGGATTATCGCGGCCCGATAAGCTATCAGTTCGAGCAGTGGAATGGCGCGGCAAGCCTCCTTCATGCCATCTTTACCCGGCATGGCGGAAGGAGTCGCGCGCCGTGGGATTCGCTCAATTTTGGCGGCACGGTGGGCGACGATCCGCAGGCAGTCGAGCAGAATCTGCGTATCGCCTTCGATTCACTTGAACTGGACGCCGACGCTGCCTGCACCGTCTG
>DATGFK010000398.1:0-12498 GCA_035309185.1 Aggregatilineales bacterium | reverse complement strand
AGATGCGTAAAACGATTCGGATCGCTTTGCTCTTGCCAGGCTGCGTACATCCGGGTGCCAGGCTCGTTGGCTTGCACATAGCGGACGAATGCTTCAATAGCCTGTTTGACCTTCTGCACGGCTTGTGGCTTGACCTGATAGGTCGCGGTTTGATAGATTGGCATACGAGGTTCCTCCAGATGACCAGGATAAAATATTCAACCAATTAGTTGAATAATAAGACCCAAAAGTTGCGCTTCATAGTTTCCTGGCGCTGTACGCCTCAGCGAAGCGATCCAAAATGAGGGACCATCCCCGGCGATGATCGTCGAATATCACGTTGTCCGGCGGGAGGTCGTGAATCAACACCATGAGACAGCTATCGGCCTGTTTGTGAAACTCAACAGTCACCAGCGAGGAGCGATCTCCAAGCACCGTAGAATTCCAGGTGAAACTGAGTTTATGCGGGCGTTGAATCTCCAGGTAGTGGCCGCTGTGAACAACGATGCTGCCATCTTTTTCCCTCAAATCAAAGCGAAAAGTGCCGCCGACTATGGGGTGCAGCTCGACGTAAACAACATCGGCATCGCTGGGGCGCATCCAGCGCCGGAAGCTGTCCGAATCAAGCCACATGTCGAAGACTTCTTCGGGTGAGGCGGGCAGCATCCTGGATAATTTGAGTTGAATGGCCTTACCCTTTTTCAATGCGCTTTGACCGCTTTTTAGCGATTAGCTCTTGTTCCATGGCATCGAATCGGCTTGTCCAGAAGGCTTGATAGTAAGTCAACCACCTGGAAACCTCTTCGAATGGCTCCGGGCTGATCCGGCAGTAGTGCTCGCGGCCCACCACCTCCCGCTGAATCAAGCCAGCCTTCTCAAGCACTTTGAGGTGTTTCGAAACCGCGTTCAATGAAATGTCAAACGGTTCAGCGATGTCTGTAACCGTCGTGGCGCCCTGTGCCAGACGCGCCAAAATCGCGCGGCGGATTGGATGTCCCAGTGCCAGGAAAACCCGGTCAAGCGTTTGTCCTTGCTGCGTAACCATGTCCTCGAACATTCAACCAAATGGTTGAACAATATTGTAGCTTTCTTCCAACTAATGTCAAGGCAAATCCTGCGCCATCCCACAATCCTCGCGTAAGGCCAGAGGAGACAAACCTGTCAAACTACAGAATTAACGCCAGATAGCCGCTTGCCAATTGCAGCGCTCTACGTTACTATTGATACATAGTATCAAATGGATGGTGAGAATTTATGGCAGTTAACCGCGCACAGCAGCCCGAACCGGCAGCGGCGCCCCGCTTGAGCTTCAGTGCGGCCCCGGCCAGGATCGCCATCCAGTTGGAGCACATGAGTGCCGGATACGGCGGTTCTCTGGCAATCCGGGACATCAGCGTTGCCATCGAAACGGGCCACCGCGTCGCCTTAATCGGCCCCAATGGAGCCGGTAAATCCACCTTGTTCAAGGCCATCGTCGGCTTGATTGTGCCATCCAGGGGGCACGTGGTCATTAACGGGCAAAGCGGGCCAGACGCGCGACAGGCTGTCGCTTACGTCCCTCAGTTTGAAGATGTAGATTGGGACTTTCCAGTCTCAGTCTTAGACGTGGTGGTGATGGGGCTGGCACGGCAGGTCGGCTGGCTGCGTCAGCCGAATGCCCGTCACCGGCAGATCGCCCTGGGGGCGCTGGAGCGGGTTGGCCTGGCCCAGTATGCCAGGGTGCAGATCGGGGAACTTTCGGGCGGGCAGAAACGGCGGGTGTTCGTTGCGCGTGCCCTGGCCCAGGGCGCGAACATTCTGCTGCTTGACGAACCGTTTAGCGGTGTGGATGCGCTCGCCCAGCAGACGCTCTTCGATATTCTCGATAACCTTCGACGCGAAGGAGCTACCGTCCTGCTGGCGACCCATGACCTACAACTGGCGTCCACGCACTTCGACGCGCTGTTGATCGTCAATCAGCGGGCAATTGCCTATGGCAAACCTGAAGAAACCTTCAAGCCCGCGCTCCTGGCGGAAGCCTTTGGCAGCCAGATGGCAATGTGGCAAACCGACGGCAAGGTGATCATGCTCACCGATCAGCACACTTGATGATGTTCTCATGATTCAATTCCTGTGTAGTAACGATACGCTTCAGCACCTCGTATGCGAACCGTTGAGCTATCCTTTTATGCAGAACGCGCTGCTGGCTGTGCTGCTGCTCGGAATCGTGGCAGGCACGATGGGAGCCTTCGTCGTCGTGCGAGGGATGGCCTTCCTGACGGACGCGCTGGGCCACGCCATTTTACCGGGGGTTGCCGTAGCCTACCTGAGCGGCGGTGTACACGGGCCGCTCCTGTTCGGCGCTGCCGTTGCCGGGAGCCTCACAGCAGTCGTGATCGGATTCTTCACACGGGGCGGCAAGCTGCGCGAGGATACCGCCATCGGCATTGTTTTTACGGGCGCGCTGGCGCTTGGCCTGGCGATCCTATCGCTGCATAAAGCCACCGCCGTTGATCTGGAGGAACTGCTCGTCGGCAATATCCTGGCCGTGAGCAAGAATGACCTGACGGTGATCCTGGTGGTCGCCTTGATCATTATGGGCCTGGTGCTGGCCTTTTATAAGGAACTCTTGATTGTCTCCTTTGACCCGGTGCTGGGCGCAACGCTGCGCCTGCCCATCGAAGGATTACGCTATCTGCTGCTGATTATGCTTGCCATGACCGCAGTGATCGCCATCCAGGCCGTCGGCGTGATCCTGATCGCGGCGATGATGGTCACGCCTGCCGCCACTGCCTATTTGCTGGTTCGGCGCTTACACGTGATGATGATCGTCGGCGCGGCACTCGCCGCCTTTTCTGCCGCCTTGGGCGTCATGCTATCCTGGCACCTGAGTATGTCGTCCAGCGCAGCCATCGTCCTGACCATGACCACGCTGTTTCTCGTGACCTATTTATTTTCGCCCCGGCGTGGTGTGCTGTGGACGGCTATGCGGCAAAAGCAGCCCGATCCAGCAGAGTAGTCAGCGATCAGACCGGCGGTGCAGGAATTCAGTCGAACATCAGATTGCAGCGTCACGGCAAACGGGGCTGCCTACCTTAACCCATGACCATGCCGCCATCCACCGACAGCACGTGCCCGGTGATGTAGGAGGCTTCGTCGGAGGCCAGGAAGGCGACGGCATAGGCAACGTCCTCCACCGTTCCCCAGCGCCCCAGTGGAATAGCTTTATCGAGCTGTTCGCGGAGATTTTCGGGCAAGTTAGCGGTGAGGTCGGTGGCGACAAAGCCCGGCGCTACGGCATTGACTGTCACCGAGCGTGGGGCGATCTCGCGTGCTAGCGCCTTTGTGAAGCCGATGATGCCCGCTTTACTGGCGCTGTAGTTTGTCTGCCCGGCCTGCCCTGCGATCCCGCTGACGCTGGTGATGTTGACGATCCGCCCGTAACGCTTGCGCATCATGGCCTTCACGGCTGACTTGGAGCAGTTCCAGGTACTGCGGAGATTGGTCGTCAGCACGGTATCCCATTCGTCCTCGGTCATCATCATGATCACGTTGTCGCGGGTCGTGCCCGCGTTGTTGACCAGGATGTCAATCTTGCCGAACTGTTCAATCGCGGTTTTGATCAGCGCGTCGGCCTCGGCCATTTTGCTCACGTCGGCCTTGACGGCTGCGGCTTTGCCTCCCTGGGCTTGAATGTCTGCCACGACGGCATGGGCGGCGTCTGCGCTGGCATTATAGTTGACGACGACTGCGGCGCCCCGCTTCGCTAGTTCCAACGCAATCGCCCGCCCGATGCCGCGACTCGCGCCTGTCACCACTGCTACTCGATCTGTAAGCTGGGCCATGAAGATAATGTCTCCTTGGTTGCGATCCAGGATAAAAAATGTGGAGCGAATCATACCAGGACGCAGGATTTTTTGCCGAATTGCGCTGTTCTATTTTCAGTAATAGACTGTGCAGCGTTCCCAATATTCTTCATAGACTTAAGGAGCGCCTAGTGTCTACCGTCGCCGAAGCTAAAAAACCGCGAGTAGTGGGCATCGCTATTTTGTGCGTCATCGCCGGGGTACTAAACGTTCAGCGGGGATTAGAAGTCCTATCGGTTGTTTCCGCGGTCGTCGTGCTTGACGTACCTGTTTTGGTCAGGCTGACCACCTATCTGACGCTGCTGCTTGCCGCGTTCGATATTGTGGCCGCCGTCTTGCTCATGCTATATAAGCAGTCAGGCCCTCAGCTTGCCGCGTTTGCGTTTTTCCTCGGACTTTTGATCAATGTTTATAATATCGTGAGCACGGGAAACACTCTAACGCAAGATATTGGTATCGTGGTGCAACTGATTGTGCTGTACTACGCCTATATCTATATGACCCGCGATCCGCAGAGGACGTTCTTCTCGTGATCCGCGAAACCTTCAGAATGAGAAAACACAGAGTTGTGTCCCGGTAAACCCTTAACCGGAACGAGCACGTTTGTAGATAGCCGCGAGTTTAGACCACGGTATCGCAGGTCGTTTTACGCCGTGTTTCGCCAGGTAAAGTTTTGCACTCTGGCGACCATCGCGAATCTGTCGGATCAAGTTCATGCCTGCGCCTGCGCCTTCAACCAGGGTGAGAGGCCTGAAGATCCACTGCCCTGCTTCATGCTCAAGCGTTCCACGAAGCACGAAGTTCGTCTGATTCCAGAGCAAGTCATCGTGGTAATGGCATAGCAACCCGGCTGGCCCAGGTTGCATTTCAACATATTCAGGCAACGTAATTTTAAGAGCCTGTCTCTTCCTATCGGGTTCAGGAATGCAGCGGACGCTATAGGCGTAACCGCTGGAATCCTGCGCCGTTAAGATGGCCGAGGGGTATTGCCTCAATTTCCGCAGCAGGCTATCCCACATGACTTAGCTCCAAAGGTTTGTGTGAAAAGTCGCCGTTCGGCCACCACATGATCCGTCTGGGACTGATGACCAAAGGGATTCGCATATAGTACCAGTCCATCAGATAGTGCATGAGCGGCCCGCTACTCGTTTGCTTCGCGGCAGGCTGAAAGCGGAAAATCTTTGCCCACAGATCTTCAATGCCTTCCAGAGTCGTGATCTTTTCAGCGACATTTGCGTCGCCCTGCACCAGAACCGCTGGTGGGTTCGATAATCCACTTCCGCGCGGTTCGGAGAAGAACAGCGCGGCTCGCGGGTTCCGGCGGAGGTTAAAGGCTTTCTGAGGCAAGCCAATCGAGGTGGCTGCCAAAAACTCTCCTGGCACTGGACGGTAGACTGCTGTAATCGGCCATGTAATGGGTGTGCCATCTCTGGCTATTGTCGTGAACTCCGTCGTGCGGAATTCGTGAAAAACGGCTTCAACTTCCTGAGGAATGTCAAATTGTGCCATGATTAGACCATCGAGTTGTATGAACGGTGTGCCTCAATGATATGCTTAAGTGGGGCGCACGCGCAATCTGGCGAAGGTATGTTGCGCCGTCTTGCTTTCAGGACTAGACTGATTTTTGCTCCGTAAAATCCTTTACCATTAGGGGAAACAATGATTCAAATCGTTATGGCAATTCTGGGTGTGATCGCGTTGATCAAGGGCAACATCAAGATCACCAATAACCGCCAGGTCAGCGGGAACGGAGGTCGCATCCTGGGCATTGTGCTATTGCTGGGTGCAGCCGCTCCCCTGATTTTTGCAGACCTCGGCCTGTTCATCATGCTCGGCGCCTTCGTCGTGGCTATTGTGATCGGTCTGGCTTCCTCTGAGCCAGTCGCCAAGCCCGCCTGACGATCTACATTTCTCAGCTTTTTCGCTTGTAAACACGCATATCCGTGCCATAGTACCCGGTTGGGATCATCTCAACCGGGTCGCCGTAATCGGCCCTGAAGGTCGCGTCTTCTTCCAGGCCGAGCCGCACGAAGGCTTCCATCGTGACCAGGTACTCAGGTTTTGTGTCGAGGATCATCTGCGGCGGGATGGCGTAATTCTGGCCGAGGACGATCAGGCCAGGCGAGAGCGGATAGTAGGCTGTCAGCGCTGGCGTGACCAGCCCGACGGTGTCAATGATGCGCGCGCGGCTGAAATAGCCAATCGTGCCGATGTCTGCGGAAGCGACCAGCGTGTCCGATGCGACGCCGTATTTGTCCCGCAGAAGTGTTGCCATCTTTTCATAATTCAATTCGAGCGCGAAGAAGGCCATTTGTGGTGCAGGCCGGTCAGGGCCGTGGTCGGGATGAGCCGTCCAGGCGTTCAGCGAGCTGCCGCCCCACAGCACCGCCACCAGTGCGACCCCAGCGGCGGCAAAGGGTAGCGTGCGCGACATGCGCTGCAAGCGTTCGAGTATCGCCCAGACGCCCGCGACAATCCCTAGCATCACGGCGGGTAGAGGCGGCGCCGTATACCAGCGGAAGACGGGCGGGTTGGCAATCGAGAACACGATGAAATACAGCCAGGGATAGATCAGGTAGGGCAGCAGCCGGGGCAATTTCCGCGCCGCGAACACGATGCCCAGAATATTCAGCACCAAATAGATCAGTGCGTCCAGAATGATCAATGGGCCAGACTCAAAGAACGGCGTCGTGAGGCGCGGCAGCAGCCACGTAAACTGCGCGCCGGGCGGGATCAGATAGGCGGCGCTTTTAGCCAACAGCGAATGCGGGATGGGCGAACCAAAATAGAACAGGCTAAACAACAGCCAGGGCAGACTGGTCAGCACGGCAGCCAGCCACGTCCGCCAGGGGATATGTGCGAGGAACGCCGACAGACCCGGCTTTGTCCCCGCTGTATAGGGCGTCAGAGATAAGTTCCGCCACTGCTCGACAAGCTGGTATAGCAGCAGCGGGCCGATCCACAGCAGCGCATCGATCCGCGTCAGGAAGCCCAGACCGACCACGATCCCCATCCAGAAAACGCGATCCTCCAGGTACAGCCAAACCGCAGCTATGGCAAAGAAGATGCTGAGGCTGGTCTCCATCCCGCCAACGGCGAAGGTCACGCTCATCGGCGCGATGCCCCACAGGACTCCGAGCAGCACGCCCAGAACAGTGCCCGTCAGCGTACGGCCAGTGAGCCGCCGCACGATCAGGAACAGGAGTACGGCGGTTCCCGCGTCGGCCAGCGCATTGACGGCGATAGCGTACGTCGGGAAATCCTCGCCCCGCAGCACAAAACTGATGGCAGCCATGAGCAGCGTGTACAGCGGCGTGGTTGTACCGAGCGTGTACTCGCCAGGGTTATAGACGAAGCCCTGCCCTTCGACAATGTTGCGGCTGTAGCGGAAGGTGATATAGGCATCGTCTATGATGCGCGGGCCGGGGATGATGCGCGCCGCCAGCGCGACGAGAATAACCAGGCTAATGCCGATAATCAGCATTAGCCGTGTGTCGTCGCGCTTATTCGGGGCCGCGCTTGCAGTCAGCCCGGAATTCTTTTGCATCCTGAACGAGCTGCTATTCTGTTCGCGTCTATTCGCGCTCTACTCGGACAGCGCACGATCCTTTATGGGTCACTTCTACGTCGCAGGCGACGCGATCTCCACTTCTGAGTATCCGCACGCCTTCGCCGATAATGGCCGAATAGCGAACCGATACATTCTCTCCGTTGTCAAGTTCGATGGTGCCGAGGCCGCGATTACGGTCAAACTCGCGCACTATGCCGTGAAAACGAGATGCAATGATGTCCACGACTTTCTGAACTCCTCTTGTGCAAAAGGACTGAAAATTTTGGTAAAAAACATTGACAATGATGCAGTGTACACCCATTACTTGTGCGAGGTCAACAACCCTGTCGCTTAATCTTTCTCATTTTCAAGGATTTATCGCAAGCGTGCTAACATTTATTGCGATATTAACTGATGCGCAGCAATTATCAATTCTCTGTGAATCGAATGCCATTGCCGCACGGTGCCTTCACCCCCGTTTGGGATCGTGCTATGATCAACCGGCGCAGCCATCCCTGGATCAGCCGATTGCGAAAATTGCCGATGCTTATTTCCCCTTATACTCGCCGTGATCGTCGCGACCTCATGCACTTGCTCCATTATGACCAGTATCTCCACATCCACCTGGATTGGAACACCGTGGACGAGTGGATCAACGAACCCAATACGCCGATCTTCCTGGCCTGGGAGGGCAAACAGGCCGTCGGAGTCATGGCGGCATCGCTGCCACTGGGCGGCGCGTCCTGGATACGACTGATCGCCTTACGGCCAGACCTGAATGCCGACGAGATTTTAGCGGCATTGTGGGCTAGTCTGAAGGCGCGCCTGCTCGAACTCGGCACGGGAGAGATGGCCGTTCTGGTGCTGCGCCCCTGGGTCGCAGCGTGCGCGGAAAAGCTGGGCTTTGCGCAGGGCAACACCATCGTCACACTGCGGCGCGAAGGAAACACGGTTCCCCCGGCGCTCCGTTCGGACGTGCAAATTCTGATGGGCAACTGGCGCGAGACACCGGCGGTTGTGGATATTGATCATGCCGCCTTCGCCCCCGTCTGGCGGCTGAATGAAGCCTCGCTCCGCCAGGCAGCGCGGTCTTCGGCCAGTTTCACACTGGCGGAGCTTGATGGGCAGATGGTCGCCTATCAGATTTCGATGCTCTATACGCAAGATGCGCATCTCTCGCGGCTGGCGACCATCCCGGAGCAGCAGGGCCAGGGCATTGCGGCAACCCTCCTCACTGCCGTGATCGAGCAGTTTGCGCGGCGCGGCGTGGATAGTATGACCGTCAATACGCAGCAGTCCAACGTGCAATCGCTGGCGCTGTACCACCGCTACGGATTCCAGGCCACGGGACTCAACATGGACGTTTGGTTCTGCCAGATTGGATGACGTAAAGCGACAAGGCATTTAACTCGTAATTTATCCGTTCGATGGCTCGCTGGTGTCGAGATTGACGGTTCTGTCCTCAAGTATTTTCAGCATCTTGGTCTGCCGCTCAGCGATGGTATGCACTTCATGGGTCAGGGTGTAGATGGCAAGGAGAGTCTCATGATCGCTCTCCGCGCGGGCATCGCTCGCCGCAGCCTGCACATTTTGGCCGACGATGATGATGGGCAACAGTACCAACTGCAAAAACGTTTGGGCAATCCACGACACGATGATGATCGGGTTCTGCGAAGCGATGGCAGCCGGCAGGGAGATCAAAGCGAGCAGTGTGAACGCATACGCACACCACATTGAGCCAACAGTTTTGGTGATATGAACAGCGATGAAGGTGTTAAAGCGTCCCAGCGGCCCGTCCCCGTGGACGACCGGGTGGACATGCTTATTTAAGACCAACTTGTGTACGTTATTTTTTGAGCGGGCGATTGCTGTTTCATTAGTTTCGATTGCTTGATTTGCCGTAGCCATGAAATTAACCTCTGCTGTGAATCGAACCGGGCGAAATAGTGACACCCATTATAAGATGGAAATTGGCGGAGATTTATGTACTATTCCCCGTTTACGCTATTTCCTACCCATTGGGGGGCTGTATGGACTTCATCGTTCGACGTGCTGTTCCGGAAGATTATCAAGCCGTCCACCGGATTTTTACCGGGCCAAAAGTGATCTGGGGCACGGCGCAACTCCCCTTTCCCTCGCCGGAGTTATGGCATAAGCGGCTGACCGATCCGGCTGAAGGAATAGTTTTTCTGGTCGCCTGTGCCAGCGAAGAAGTCGTCGGCCATCTCGGTTTGCACACCAACCCGACTTGGTCGCGGCGTCGCCATTCGGCAGGGATCGGTATGGCCGTGCGCGACGATTGGCAGGGCAAAGGGGTAGGAACCGCGCTGATGCAGGCAGCGGTAGATCTGGCGGATAAGTGGCTGAACCTGTGCCGCCTGGAACTCCAGGTCTACGTAGATAACGAACCGGCGACCCGGCTATACAAACATTTTGATTTCGCAATTGAGGGTACGCTGCGCGCCTACGTATTCCGCGATGGGCAGTACGTGGATGCGTACAGCATGGCGCGCGTGCGGAATCCGACGGGCATCTGAGTTTTTGCGCTGAGCCGTGCGCGTTGAGTATGCTGGATCAAATTGAATTGGCCTAACCAAACCTCTACCCCCACGCAAGCGGGGGGAAAGGATCGTGGTGGTTTATGGGTTCCCCTTCTCCTGTTTTTTCCCACAGGGATTGCATGGGAGAGGGGGGCCAGGGGGTGAGGTCAATGCACCGTTCTTTTCAACGTATCCATCAGGCAGTCGGTGGAAGCGATCACCGCGTCCGCACCGGGCGCATAGCGAATTTGAATCCCTCGTAAATGGCGATCAGGTAGAACAGGCCATCTATGACGTTCATATTGTCGCCCATCACCCGGATCAAGATGTCAATGTGTTGCAAGATGCGCCCGGCCAGGTCGGGCCTGAGCGACACGGCCATGAAATAAACCGCCAGCACGTTTCCGGCGAAGCAGCCCAGCCCGGCCAGGATTGCCCCGGCTGCCCCGAAACGCGGATCGTGTCCATTGCCGAAGGTGCGCACACCCAAACCGGTTAACGCGCCGATGGCAATCGCGATCCAGCCGATTTCCCATTTAGTGATGGCGGTGAAAAGACCCCAGATCACCGCACCAACCGCTGCGCCCACGGCTCCCCCAATAATGCCAAACAGCAGACTCGGCTGCGGGCCTGCTTTCTCTGCCGGGATGTTCGGCAGCGCGTCGGCAGGCGGTATATTGCGCCAGTCTCGCTTGGCGCCTTTTCCGGTGGCAGCGCCAGGGATTCCCGGCATACTGGCGGTGGCGGCTGCGGCGGAAGCAGCACTGGCGGTTGCCCCGGCCCCTGGATCAGTTGCCAGCGGCGGAATGCCCGTCCACTCGGCGATCTTGTCCTTCATGAACTGCGCCTTGGGATGATCCGGCTTGAGGGCCAGCGACTGCTGAAAATCGGCCCTGGCCCGGCCATAATCCCCGATTCCTGCGTAGGCCATTGCCCGACTGTGATAGAAAAACGACTGCTTCGGGTTAAGCTGAATGGCCTGGCTGCAATCGGCAATAGCGCCGGTAAAATCGCCCAATTCAACGCGCGCATAACCGCGATTGTTGAAGGCCACGGAGTTGATCGGGTCGAGCTTGATGGCCTCCGAATAATCCTGGA
The DNA here is from genome assembly GCA_035309185.1 of Aggregatilineales bacterium. GTDB lineage: Bacteria > Chloroflexota > Anaerolineae > Aggregatilineales > UBA2796 > DATGFK01. Next base: position 1,486 of record DATGFK010000398.1, on the reverse strand, counting down.
TGGCACCTTCTTTGTCGCCCTTCGCGTTGCGGGAAATGCCCCGGTTAATATAGGCACGCACGGATTTTGGATCGAGTTTGAGCGCTGCCGTGTAATCTGCTATAGCACCGTCCGTCTCGCCTTTGGCCCGGCGCACAATGCCCCGGCTGATGTAAGCTTCCGGAAATTGATTGTCGAGTCGGATGGCTTCGTTGAAGTGAGCGATGGCGGCAGTAGCGTCGCCTTGCTTGTAAAGAGATTGGCCCATCGTGACGAATTGTTGCGCGTCCAATTTTCTTGCCCCCTCGTCCGGAAAATTCAGGCATCGGGAGTATTGTACGGGCGAACGGAATTTTAGGGAATTCGCAGGATGCACAACGGAGATCGTCTGCCTCCCGTATTTGTTTTCCCCGCCTCGCCGCGTTATGCTGTGCTCCGTTTAGCGTAAACGTGCAATCACAAAACACTGGGAGAATCACCACCTTGACTCGACTCCGACGGGCGGCACTTGCCGGGCTGGTCATCCTGATCGGCTTCTGTCTCGTACTTTTTCCCGCAGGAACCACTCACAGCCAGGACAACAGCGACCTCGCGCTCAAGAAAGCGGTTGCCTTCCTGAGCAAGCAGCTTGGCAAGCAGGTTTCCTCACAGGGCTACAGTTACCAGGTCAATACCTATCCCGATTCAGCGCTGGGCTGCCCTCAAGTGGGTGTCCAGTACACGATGGGGCCTTTCCAGGCTTACCAGTTCCTGATTCCCTACAGCGGCACGACCTATGATGTCCGTGTATCCTTCGACCTTACCTTTACCGTCCTATGTACGAAGATTCCGACTGCCACGATCCCGCCTACCGAGACGATCCCGCCGACGATTGCCCCGACCAACACGCCCGCGCCGACCAATACCGCCTCGCCGACTCCGACAGGCGCGCCCACTTCGACTCCCGGCGGTAAGGCCACTGCTCCCAGCACCAATACGCCCCAGGGCCAGGCCAATGCCGCTACAGCCACGCCAGACGCGCTCCCATTCCTGACCTTCCGTGACCGGGACTTCAGCATGGCTTATCCCCCGACGTGGCAGGCCACGGACCGCACTACGGACGTTTTCTTTGGCGTGAGGGCCTCGCCTGTCTGTGCCGATCCGGGCATGATCGTCGTTCCGCTGGGGCCGATCATCAACAACGAGACCGCCGATTCCCTCATTGACGATTACATTCACAGCCCATCGGCCAGTGGCGCGGCCTTGCAAGGCGATAAGACTGCGGTGGGCAACACGGGCCGCAGCCTGATCTTCATCTCGCCATGTACCGATGGCTCCCTGCGCGAAGTCCGCGTAACGGTCTTTGTAGCCTACGGGAATGCCTATCGCGTCGTGCAATATTCGCCACAAAAAGACTGGGATCTGTGGGCGGACATCTATCTGAAAACCCTTGACCAGTTCAGCCCGGCAGCGGGCAGCGCCAGCGCGGGTGGCGGCAGCGCCATGCTTCCGCCTTCGCATACGCCAC
>DATGFK010000397.1:0-3295 GCA_035309185.1 Aggregatilineales bacterium | reverse complement strand
GCGCAAATCATCCACAAAACTCGATTGCTCAACGGCCCGTTTGGCCGGTGGAAAGAATTTGCGCGAGATACGCCACAGCAAGGCCATGCCGCCGATCAGTAGGATCGCGTCCAAAACGATTAAGTTCTCCGTGCCCAGCAGTTTTGCCGCCGGGCCAATGATCAGGGAGCCGACCAGCCCGCCCAGGATTCCTGAACTGACAAACAGCGGGAACAGCCGTTTGGCCTGCCGCGCATCGCAGATTTCTCCGGCAGCGCTCCATTCCAGCGTGCCCAGCAGCAAACTGATGATGTTGACACTGAGCCACAGCACGGGATACAGCGCGCGCAGATTCAGGACGAAGGCAAATCGTTCGGCAAGCAGTGTCAGGGCAAACAGGCCAAACAGGACACTGAAAAAGCGACCCTTGTCGCCCCGGCCCAGCAGCGCCGCATAGACGAGCGCGCATACAAAATTCAGCGCGCCCAGGATGATGTACATAATAGGAAGGTTGTCCACGCCAAAGCGCAGGAAGAACAGCGCGTCCGCTGAGCTACCGCCCACGGCCCGCCCCAGTTCGACCAGCCCGAACAGCAGTCCCACGGAGGCGACCATGCGCGCCTCGCTGGGCCTGATTTGCAGCAAAGCATTGAGTTTAGCGATCATGCAGCGCGTCCTATCTGGATCGGCTTGCTCAGTGCGAAGGCAATGGCATCGTCGGGCGGCAGGGCATATCCTTCCATCCAGGCCAGGTCAAAAGCCTTGTCGCCCATTTGCGCACGAATATCCGTGCCGTTCGCATCGCGTTGTGGGCTGGCCTGGATTGCGGCGCGTACAATTTCATCTTCATGGAAAGCCTGACCCGCTCCGAAAAGCCGTGCGGCCCGTTCCGGCTCGCCGTCTGCCGCCGCGAGCTGCGCGGCCATGACCAGGCAATCGCCAATAACACTTCGGTTGCTCATCTCACGGGACAGGTCAAGGCATTCCTCGAAGATGGCGCGTACGGCCTCAAACTGGCCCAGGCGCAGTTTGAGATTTCCCAACTGGATCAGCCAATCGGCCACAGCCGCGTTGTCACGCATGTCGTGGGCGATGGCGATACATTCCTCAAAAGCCGCTTCGGCCTGCTTGTAGTCGCCTACATCAAAGGCCAGGCGGCCCAAATTGCCCAGCGGATAGATGCTCATCGCCAGGTCGCCAACACGTCGCAGGATCGTCAGGCATTCGACGTAAAGCGCTCTGGCGCTTTCGGCGTCGCCACGGCTCCGGTAAAAATCGCCCAGGATGTACAACATCGGGGCGGCATTCCAATCGTCACCGCTTTGCTTGCCCTGGGCAATGCTCTCTTGCAATAGGGCAAGACGACGTTCATCATCCTCTTGCGTCATGGCCTGATGCAATGTACCCAGCGCAAGAATTCCCCACTCGTTCAGATCACGCGCAACCGTCATCGCTTCTTCAATCAGCGCCGCCATGCTGATCGGCTTATCGCCAGTTTGACGGCCTGAGATCGATGCGCAGCGCATAATTACAGAGGCGCGTTCCCGGTCTCGCGATCCGACACTTGACTCGATCAGCGGCATCATCCATTTGACAGCCTCGACCCAGTAGCCGCGCCGAAACCAGAAATACCACAACGCATTGGACAACTGCAAGCCCGCCTGGACACGCGGGGCTGAAATGGCCCACTCCAGCGCGCCGCGCAAATTGTCCATTTCCAGGTCATAGCGCTCGAACCACGCCTTCTGCTGCCAGGATCGCGTGTGCGGTTCGCCTTCTGTCGTGAGCGCGATGTAAAAATCCAGGTGGCGATTCTGCACAGCCTGCGCTTCCCCCGCCTCCAACAGCCGTTCCCGCGCGTACTGGCGGATCGTTTGGAGCAGGCGATAGCGGACTGCGTCGCCCGACTCATCGGCGACGACCAGGGACTTGTTGACCAGTTGTTGGAGCAAATCCAGTACGTCCAGCGAGTCCAGGTCGTCGCCTGCGCAAACCGCTTCGGCGGCTTCGAGCGAGAGACCGCCTGCAAAGACCGACAGGCGACGGAGCAACGTCCGCTCAGGTTCGGAAAGCAAATCGTAGCTCCAATCAATCAGCGTTCGCAGCGTCTGCTGGCGGGGCAACGCCGTGCGGCTTCCGCCTGTCAGCAGACGGAAACAGTCGTCCAGCCGTGCCGCGATCTGCTCGACTGAGAGCGCCCGCAGACGTGTGGTTGCCAGTTCAATTGCCAGCGGGATGCCGTCCAGGCGCTGGCAAATCTGTGCGACCGCCGGGGCATTTTGATCGGTCAGGCTAAAGTCAGGACGGGCCGCGCGGGCGCGTTCCACGAACAAATGCACAGCAGGAGAGTCGTTCAAGGTTTCTGGTGTTGCCCGAAGAAGTGGATCCGGCATGAGCAGCGAGGGGATTCGCCAGGCCACTTCGCCATTCACGCCAAGCGCTTCGCGGCTGCTGGCAAGCATTCGAGTGTCCGGGCAGCCACGCAGTATTGCGCTGGCGAACTGGGCGCAGGCTTCGACCAGGTGCTCACAATTGTCCAGGATCAGCAGCGTCCGTTTGTCCCGCAAATAGGCGACCAGCGTCTTCGTCAGGTCGCCGGGTTCGCCGCTAGAGGCACCCAGGGCCTCCGCGACAATGCTCGGTACGAGGGTTGGGGTGGACACCGGGGCCAGTTCCACCAACCAGACGCCATCGGGATAGTTTTCGAGCAGATCGGCGGCCACTTGCAGGGACAGGCGGGTCTTGCCCGCGCCACCGGAGCCGGTGAGGGTCAGCAGGCGAGTCTCGCCCAGCAGGGTCTTGATCTCGGCCATCTCGCTTTCTCGCCCGACAAAGCTGGTGGCCTGCACGGGCAGATTATTGGGGATGACATCCAGGGAATGCAGGGCCGGGAATTTTCCCGGCAGGCCAGTCACCTGCAACTGGAAAACCTGTTCAGGCCGTATTAAATCCTTGAGGCGGTGCTGGCCGAGGTCATCCAGGCCGATTCCATCCTGCAACTGGTCGCGCACCAGTTCAGCAGTGGCGCGCGAGATCAAGGTTTGACCCCCGTAGGCGAGCGAACGCAGCCGTGCGCAGCGGTTGACTGCCGATCCGTAGTAATCGCCCATGCGGAGATCCGCTTCACCGGTATGCAGGGCCATACGCACTCGAAGAGGCTTCGGCATCGGCCACTCTTCCTCGTACAGCGCCCGTTGAATTTGGGCGGCAGCCTGGATCGCGTCGCTGGGCTGCGTGAATACTGCAAAGCGGCTGTCGCCCTCACCGCGCGGCCTGACGACCATCCCGCCGCACTGCGTAACGATTCCCTCTATCA
>DATGFK010000396.1:0-2066 GCA_035309185.1 Aggregatilineales bacterium | reverse complement strand
GAGGCACAGGCACAACAGATCGATCAAGAAGGGTTGGAATCCTTTGTCGCTCACTGGGAGGCTCAGCCCTTATTCAGTAGCCACGCGCAGTTACCGTCGGCTATCCGCAGCCGACTGCGGCAGGAACGCCTATCGAACAATCCGAGAGGGCTTGCCAATGCGCTGCGCGGCCTGGGGACAGGTGTTCAGTCTTCTTTGTGGGATCGCTTGCCCGATCTTTTTGTGCCCACCTTGCTGATTGCAGGGGAGATGGACGAGAAATACCGGCGCATCGGGCAGGAGATGGCGGCTCAACTGCCCCAGGCTCGTCTAGCCGTTGTTCCGGGTGCGGGCCACACTGTACACCTGGAACAACCCGTATTATTTGATAAACTGGTCACTTCTTTTCTGACGGAATTAAACTAGAAAGGACGCAAGGCAAGCGATGGCTATTCCCTGGCGGCAAGTTGGCGATTACCAGGACATAATCTATGAGCACGACGCGAATGGCGAAGGCATTGCCAAAATCACGATCAACCGCCCGGAGGTTCGCAACGCCTTCCGTCCACAAACGGTTAGCGAGATGATCCACGCCTTCCGCGATGCCCAGGATGATCCCAGCATTGGCGTGATCCTCTTTACGGGGGCAGGCGGCGAGGCATTTTGCTCTGGCGGCGACCAGCGCGTGAGAGGCCACGGCGGCTACGTGGGTGACGATGGCGTACCGCGTCTCAACGTGCTCGAATTGCAGCGCCTCATCCGGCAAATGCCCAAGCCGGTTATCGCCCTCGTCGCTGGCTACGCCATTGGCGGCGGACACGTCCTGCACGTGGTCTGCGACTTGACCATCGCCGCCGAAAACGCGCGTTTCGGTCAGACCGGGCCAAAGGTCGGCAGCTTTGATGCGGGCTATGGGGTGAGTCTCCTGGCGCGCATGGTCGGCGATAAACGAGCGCGAGAGATCTGGTATCTTTGCCGCCAGTATAATGCCCAGGACGCATTTCAAATGGGGCTGGTCAACAAGATCGTGCCGCTTGAGCAGCTTGAAGATGAAGGCGTCCAGTGGGCGCGCGAAATCCTGGAAAAAAGTCCGCTGGCTATCCGCTTCTTGAAGATGGCGGTCAATGCCGACGCCGACGGCGCGATGGGAATGCAGCAGTTTGCCGGGGACGCTACCTTGCTTTACTATCTGTCCGAGGAAGCCAAAGAAGGCAAAGAGGCTTTTCTGGAAAAGCGGAAGCCAGACTTCAAGAAATTCCCGCGTTTCCCGTGAGCGCATCCAGCGCCTGACCTTCACAACCATAAATGTTGCAGGAAAGCCCAAACTGGCTGCTTCAGCGGGGCGAATTAACGCCGACTCTCACGGCGCTTGTATTTGGTGCGCGTCGGTGGACGTTCCACGAAATGCTTCTGGAAAGCGATGCGGTAGCCCAACGCCTGGCGACGCTTGGCATCAGCAAGGGCAACCGCGTGGCGATGTTGATGCGTAATGGGCCGGATTTTGTTTTCCTGGCCCATGCCATGCAGGCCATTCACGCCGTGCTCGTTCCGCTCAACCTGCGCCTGACGCCCGCCGAGATCTCCTGGCAACTGGCTGACGTGCGGGCAGCTCTTCTCATTACCGACCCCGCGAACGCCGCCAATGCCATTCAAGCCACACGCGATCTGCCAGATGTACGACTGGTCGTAACAGGCGACGAGGAATTATCGGGCATTACGCCGCTGTCGCGCGTCCTGAAGGCACAGCCTCACACGCACCAATTTTTTACTCGCACCGATCTATCTACGATTCATAGCATCATCTATACGTCTGGAACCACCGGCAAACCCAAAGGGGTGATGCTCAGCTATAGCAACCTGTGGTGGAGCGCCATGTCCTCCGCCTTGAACCTGGGCATCCACCGCGATGACGTGTGGCTGGCCGTGCTGCCGCTCTTTCACGTCGGCGGGCTATCTATGCTGATGCGAGGTGCGATCTACGGCTGCACCGTCGTTGTCCACGAGGCCTTTGATCCGCAAGCCGTCAACCATGCCATCGAGGGTGAGCCTATCAGTATGATCTCGGTGGTCAGCACGATGTTACAACG
>DATGFK010000395.1:0-2417 GCA_035309185.1 Aggregatilineales bacterium | reverse complement strand
ATCCGCAGCGTGATGGAACAGGGCATCCTGGCCGGTTGCCCGGTAGTGGACGTGAGGGCTGCTGTATACGACGGCAAGATGCACCCCGTCGACTCGAAGGACATCGCCTTCCAGATCGCCGGGCGCGAATCCTTCAAGGAGGCGTTTATGGATGCCGGGCCGGTGCTGCTGGAACCGATCATGAACGTGCGCGTGATCGTGCCGGAAGAGAACATGGGCGACGTAATCGGCGACTTCAGCACGCGACGCGGGCGTGTGATGGGCATGGACTCCGAACACGGGCGTAGCGTGGTCACGGCTACTGTGCCGCTGGCCGAGATTCAACGTTACAGCAATGACCTGCGCTCTATGACCGGCGGGCGCGGCGTCTATACGCTGTCCTTCGATCACTACGAACCCGTGCCGCCGAACATCGCGCAGACGATCATCGCTTCGCACAAGACCGAAGTCGCCGCCGAGGCGTAAGGCCGAATATCCATTTGTCTGCCGGGATTCGCGCTTGATACGGCAATACACCAGGGCGCACACACGGGTGCGCCCCTACGACTCTGACATCGAAGGTAGGGGCCGACCCGGAAATTGGGCAAACCATCTATCCCCGTCCCAATCTCATGAGAGGTGACCTTAGTGGCAACGATTTTGTTCATTGGCGGTAGCCAGTTTGTCGGTTATTATGCCGTTCAATCTGCGCTCTCAGGCGGACATGCGGTAACTCTTTTCAATCGCGGCAAGACCGATCCTGGTGCCTTTCCAGCAGCCGAACATATCATAGGGGATCGCCTTGAAGACATCGAACGGCTGCGAGGCCGCCACTTCGACGCCGTGATTGATACCTGCGGCTATATTCCCCGCGCGGTGAGAAAATCGGCGGAGCTGCTCAAGGATCACGCCGGGCAATATCTGTTCATCTCCAGCGTGTCTGTCTATGCCGACATGGCCGACGGCAACGACGAGACCTCGCCCCTGTCCACACTGCCAGACCCGGCAACGGAAGACGTGAGCGCGCACTACGGTGGCCTGAAAGTGGCCTGCGAAACCGTTGTGCAGGAGTTGTTTCCGGATAAGTCCGTGATTGTCCGTCCGGGGCTGATCGTCGGGCCGCGCGACCCCACGGATCGCTTCGACTACTGGGTCGAACGCATTGCGGAAGGCGGCGAGGTACTGGCTCCGGCCACACCGGATCGCGCTGTGCAGGCTATTGACGCGCGCGATCTGGGCGAATGGCTGATCCACCTGGTCGAAACGCAGGCTTCGGGTGTCTATAACGCCGTCGGGCCGCTGAAGCCGCTCACAATGGGAGACTTTCTCGCTACCTGTAAATCGGCCAGCGCCAGCGACGCGACGATCACCTGGGTTGACGAAAGTTGGCTTCTCGAACACAAAGTAGAACCCTGGTCGGAACTGCCGCTTTGGGTTCCGCCGGATATGATCGGCCTGTTGCAGACGAAAATTGACCGGGCCGTCGCGGCGGGCCTGACCTTCCGTCCCCTGGCGGAAACGGTGCAGGGATCGCTGGCCTGGATGCGCGCCAATCCCGACAAAGTATCACGCCGTCGCAGCGCGATGAAACGCGAACGCGAGGCGGAATTGTTAAGGGAGTGGCACACAATACCGGGGTGATAGGGAGGTCAGTTTTCCTGGATTTCAATCACCTGTCCCGCTTGAATGGTCGCCAGCAGCTTGCGAACTTGCGCCATCAAGGGATTGAGCGTTTCGAGCCTGTTGTTCGGCCCTTTCCAGAAATTGAAGCGCCAGCTCGCGGCTGACCGTTGGAAAGTCGTCGAGAAATTCGTCCAGCGTCTCGCCACCTGTCAGGTAGTCAATCAGCGTTCGGACAGGGACACGTGTAGCATGAAAAACAGGCGTACCACTGAGTATCTCATCTGATCGGTCGATTAAGGGCGTTTTCAATTTGAGAATCCTCTGCAAGTCTCCATCTATTATAGTTCAAGTTCCAGCGGGCATCGTTTTCAATAGCGCTGCTCCACACGATCCAAGCGATCTGAGAGCACGATAAAAGCCGGAACCGCACTTTGACCGAGGGTATCAGGGGCGAGTCGCGACCCGCCCCTATGACTATTCGGCGCTGTCCTCAAGTTGTGCATCGCCGTTGGCACTGTCGAAGCCCTCAAAATTGATGTACAGGCGCGCATTGCCGTTGCGGCCCAGTTCACGCAGCGTTTCGAGTTCGATCAGGCGGAGCAGGGAAGGATATAGTGTATAGGCTTGCGCCGCCTGCTCACGCTCCCGCAGCGCTGAGACTTCGGCCTCGGTCTTGATTCGTTGAATATCCGCGTCCGCCTGTGCTGACTGACGCATCGCTTCTACCTGGGCCTGCGCATCGAGCTGGCGAGTGGTCGCCCGCGCCTGGGCCTCGATGCGCTGAACCTCGGCCTTCGTGCGTGCGTCCACCAGTT
>DATGFK010000394.1:0-9203 GCA_035309185.1 Aggregatilineales bacterium | reverse complement strand
TGATCGCCAGCCTGATCCACGTGGCGAATCACCTGTACGACGATTTTCTCTCCGGCGAGGGTTTTCCCAGGCATTTTCTGTTGGAGTCCCTGCCGCTGCTTGGCCTGGCGCTGCTCCTGGCAGCGGCATGGTACTGGAGCCGCAAGGCAGATGCCTAATCCCTTTATCCCTTCGCCCGCAAACGGGCGAGGGGTTGGGAGCGAGGGCGGTCAGAATCAAGATCATCCAATCTAAAAATTGCGCTAAGCGACAGTTTCTACTGTCGAAGCAGGCGCTCCTTGCAGGTGATTGGCGCGGAATTCTGGCAGCACAGCCGTCAATGCGCCATCCAGAGACAGACGGGCGCACATCTCAGCCATCTGCGAGGGTGAGTAAGGCATATCTTTTTCCAGCCACCAGGAGATCATTGCCAGCTTGACCCCGGCCATGTAATTTGCCACGACCTCGACGGGCAGCGAGAGCGCGTTCATTTTCGGGTCATGCTCGAAATATTGCATGATGTGCGCCGCGATATACATGCGCACACGCTGAATGATCTGGTTTGTCTCCTGCCGCCCCAGGATGATGTGGTACAGGCTGGCGTTCGACTCCACGTGCAGGAACATTTTCAGGTCGCTGTGATAAACCTGCTCATACATCAGACATTCCGTGTCAGGCGGCGCCTCCATCCCTCCGGTTAGGCCATCTACCGCACTTTGGAGGATCGTCAGCAGCAGCTCCTCTTTGTCGTGGTAGTGTAGGTAGAACGTCGCCCGCCGTAGTCCGGCCCGTTCGGTAATGTCCTGGATGGTGATCGTGTCGTAGTTTTGTTCCAGGATCAGCGCGACCAGGGCCTCACGCAGCGCTTGCCGTGTCCGCCGCACCCGTGGATCAAGTTCGTTCATTTCCGCCCCTTCTGGAGACTCTACGCAAGACGCAAAGATAATGGACAACTGTCGTTTATAGTACGCGCTGCCCAAATTGGTGCTTGACGCGCTCCTGAACTCATCGTAACATGTTACCGTACACCCTGTCAATAAACGTACAAAGAGTCCATTACAGTGCCACGCAGCAGACGACGCGGTTATGAAAGCGTGCATCGTGCCGTGTAGCCCTGAGACGATAAGAGGAGACGAGACCATGACCATACAACTGCCCCCCGGCCCGAAAGCTGAAGGCATCGCCGGACACGCCCGCTATATGACGGAAAATCAGTTGGGCTTTCAGTTGGATGCAATGAAAACATACGGCGATGTCGTGCGGCTGCGCTTCTACAACCGCGTCGCCTATCAGATCAGCAATCCTGACGACGTGCATAAGGTACTGGTCGAAGAGAACGATAAGTTCTCGAAATCGCCCATCTACAAGATTCTCCTGTCGCGCTTCCTGGGCAACGGGCTGCTCACCAGCAATGGCAAGTTCTGGCGTCGCCAGCGCCGCCTGGTGCAGCCTGCCTTCCATCACAAACGCATCCAGGCTTACGCGACGACCATGACCAACTACAGCGCCGACATGGCGAATACCTGGAAAGACGGCGAAGTCCGCGATCTCAACCAGGACATGATGCGCCTGACCTTGAACATTGTCGCCAAAACGCTCTTTGACGTGGAAGTCACCGAACATGCTAGCGCGGTTGGCGATGCGTTGACCGTGCTGCTCGTCGAAACGACGAATGCGACACAGGGCATGATCTTCGTCCCCGCATGGGTGCCAACCGCAGCCAATCGCCGCTCGAAGCGGGCCGTCGCGCAGCTTGACTCGGTGGTCAATCACATCATTGATGAGCGCCGCGCCTCCGGCGAAGATAAAGGCGACCTGCTTTCGATGCTCCTGCTGACGCAAGACGAGAACGGCGAGAGCATGACCAATCGCCAGATTCGCGACGAGGCCGTGACGATCTTCCTGGCCGGTCACGAGACGACAGCCAACGCCATGACCTGGACGTGGTATCTGCTCTCGCAGCATCCGGAGGTCGAAGCCAAACTGCACGAGGAATGGACGCGCGTCCTGGGCAATCGCGCGCCGGAGTTGCAAGACCTGCGGCAGCTTGAATATACCGAGATGGTGATCAAGGAATCCATGCGCCTGTACCCGCCCATCCCCTTCATTCAGCGCCAGGCGCTTGAGGACACCACGCTGGGTGGCTACGATGTCCCGAAGGGTACGCTGGTCAACATTGGGCCGTACCTGCTCCACCACGACGCACGTTGGTTCCCCGATCCAGAGCGCTTCAATCCTGAGCGCTGGACGAAGGAATTCGAGAAGCAACTGCCCAAATCAGCCTATATTCCATTCGCCAACGGGCCGCGCGTGTGCATCGGGAACAGCTTTGCCATGATGGAGGCTCAAATCATCCTGGCAACGCTGGGCCAGCGCTACCAACTCAGACCCGTTTCCGCAGAAGCGCCGATTCCAGAGCCGCACCTGACTCTGCGGCCAAAGGATGGCATCCGGATGCGGCTGGAAGCGCGCCAGGTCAGGTCAGTACCAGACGCGCGCCCTGTGGCGACTGAACTGGCGTAGGACTCTTTATCCAACGCCGCATTTTGTAGGAACGAGGGCGATGGGACAGCGGTCAATCGGCTGCCCCGCTACCGTTAGCTGCCCGTTCCTGCTGTACCTGGAGCCACAGCCAGCGCGTAGTCAATCTGCGTCTTGAATGTAGCGTAGGTCTGCGCTCCCACGAGAATGTTGCCGTTCACGAAAAAGGTGGGCGTCCCGTTGACGAAATAGTTGCTCCCGGCTTGAATTTCTGACTGGATCGTGCTTTCGTATTTCTTGGCGTCCAGGCAAGTTGTGAATTGTTTGATGTCCGCCACTTTGACCGACTGCGCGTACTTCACCAGGGCGTCATGCGATAGATCCCTCTGGTTGTTGAACAATTCGTCGTGATATTCCCAGAATTTGTTCTGTTCCTTAGCGCAAGCTGCGGCATTTGCCGCTGCGTCGGCATCCGGGTGAATCTGCGTCAGCGGGTAAAACTGGAACACGAAGCGGATCTTATCTCCGTAATTCTGCTTGATCAGGGGATACGTTTGCTGGAAGAAACTCTCGCAGAAGGGACACTGGAAGTCCGAGTATTCCACGATGGTCACTTTGGCGTCGGCTGGCCCCCAGCTTGAACTGTCCGGCGAGAATTTCACGTCCTGCTGGGGAATTGCCGTGGGCGTCGGCCCGCCATTGACCAGCTCGGCAACGGCAGTTCTCACCGCCTGGTCGGCGGCATTTTTGGCAGTTTCTGCGCCGCCAGCAAAGACCAGCCACGCGACTCCGAACCCGACGACAAAGAACACAATAGCGCTCAAGAATACGTACACTACGGCACGGCTGATCACGATCACATCGTCGGCGGGCTGTGGCGCGCTGGCCGGGGCCGTTTGAACTGTTTGTTCAGGGATCACTTCCCTGGGGAGTGGCTCGATTGAGGGTTGTTCTGGTGGGGTTTGCTCAGGGTGTTCCATTACCGAAATACTGCTCCAATCACTTCACTGTAAACAAGCGAACCTTCGGCCAACATTGTACACATTCGGCGTTGTGACTGCCAACGCCGAATCACGTGTTTGGCGTCAGGGCAGGGCCAACCTGGACGCCTGCTTCCTGTTCCAGCACGCACAACACTGCCGAGTTGTCCTGTTCGCCTTTGCCCATGTCCACCATGTCCTGAAACATCTCCCTCGTCAGGTCGCTAAGCGGCGTTGGAATATCGTAGGTCGCGCCCGTGTCCACGATAATATTCAAATCTTTGAGCTGCATATAGGCTTTGAAGCCCGGCGTGCGATTGCCCTGTGCCAGCCGGGGCGGCTTGGTGTCCAGCGTCCAGCACTGCGCCGCGCCGCCTTTGATGGCCTCCACGACCTTGAACGGATCAACGCCGCATTTTTGCGAGAAGACCAGCAGTTCGGCCATCGCGGCCATCTGTGCCCCGACCATGATCTGATTGGCGGCCTTGGCGATCTGCCCTGCGCCGCTGTCTCCGACCAGAATCCAGCTTTTGCCCATCGCCTTGAAGAGCGGCTGTACCACGTCGAAAGCCTGCTGTGGCCCGCCGACCATGAAGACGAGCGTGCCCTGCTGCGCGCCGAGCTGACCGCCGCTGACCGGCGCATCCAGCGCTTGCACGCCGACCTCGGCCAGCTTTGCCGCAAGGTTGCGTGCCGTCTCAGGTTTGATGGTGCTGTTGTCCACGTAGATCAGACCTTCATGCGCGCCCGCCGCGATCCCGGCTGGCCCCAGCACGACCTGTTCCACGTCAGGCGAATCGGGCAGGTTGGTGAAGACTACGTCTACCTGCCGCGCAACCTCTTGGGGCGACCCGGCGGCAGTGGCGCCATCTGCGACCAATTCCTGAACGATGGCCTGGCTGCGGTTGTGAACAACCAGGCTGTGACCAGCCTTCATGAGGTTGCGGGCCATTGCCGATCCCATCAATCCGAGGCCAATGTAGCCGATTCGAGTCATAGATTGCATCCTTTTTGAGAAACTGTTGAAAGCATAAGACGAACATAGCATAATTTGAGTTTCCGACAAGGGTGTGAGGGCTTAACCGAGATGATCCGCAGCCTGAACGTGCTTTATAAGCGCGTGGACGTAAATGTGACCGACTGGATGGCCCACTATGGCATTATTCTGCTCCGCATCAGCCTGGGCATTGTCTTTTTCTGGTTTGGGTTTCTGAAGTTCTTTCCCGGTCTAAGCCCGGCAGAAGACCTCGCCGCGCGCACCATCGAAAAACTGACCTTCGGCCTGATGACGCCAAATATCTCTGTGCCATTCCTGGCCGCCTGGGAATGCCTGATCGGGATCGGACTTATCACCAACAAATTTATGCGTGTCACCCTGGCGCTTCTGGGTCTCCAGATGTTGGGCACGATCACGCCGCTGATCCTTTTCCCTTCCGAAACCTTCCTTCACTTCCCTTACGCGCCAACGCTGGAAGGCCAGTACATCATCAAAAACATCGTGCTGATCAGTGCGGCGCTCGTGATCGGCGCGACGGTACGCGGTGGCAAGTTGATCGCTGATCCGCAAGTCGTGAAGGAACCACCGCAGTAAGTTGTTCTGCCATTGAAGGGGGTGCTCATGTCCGGAAAATATTACGAAGACCTCGACGTTGGCGCGCGCTTTAAGCACAGCCAGGGCCGCACCGTTACGGAGATGGACAACGTGTTGTTCAGCGCCCTGACCATGAACGCGCAGCCGCTGCACGTTAACCAGGACTTTGCCAGCAAGACTCAGTTCGGCCAGCGGCTGGTCAATGGCGTGTTCACGATGGGGCTGGTCGTCGGCATGGCCGTCAACGACATCACCGATGGCACCATCGTGGCGAACGCGGGCTATGACAAGGTCGTTCATCCCAAACCGGTTTTTCACGGCGATACAATCTACGCCGAAACCGAAGTGCTCGAAAAGCGCGAGTCGACCTCCAAGCCGGATCGCGGAATCGTGCGACTCAAGCAGATCGGGCGTAACCAGCACGGGGAAATCGTCGTCGAACTGGAACGGACGGTTATTTTTCTTAAAAGGCCAAAAAATGACTGATAGAGCCAAGCCACGATCAGCCTCTCGCGTGCGCCGTGCCCAGCTTTACATCCCCGGCGACGACCTGCACAAGATCGAGAAGGGAGCAGCCCTGGACGTGGATTCCCTGATCCTGGACATTGAGGATGGCGTCGCGCTCAGCCAGAAAGAGGCGGCCCGCCAGACCATCGTTCAGGCATTGCACACGCTGGACTTCGGGCGATCCGAGCGGCTGGTGCGGATCAACGCCGTGGACTCAGGCTACGAAGAGGATGACCTGGATGAAGTATTACAGGGACACCCCGACGGGATTGTGATCCCGAAAGTGGAACGAAGTGAACATGTTCATTTTATCAGCGAGCGCATTGGCGACTTTGAGCGCGGCCAGGGCTGGCAAACGGGCGCCATCCGCCTGCTCGTGCTGATCGAGACGGCGCGCGGCGTCGTCAATTTGAAGGAGATCGCCGCTAGCGATGATCGGCTGGACGCGCTGATCTTCGGCCAGTACGATCTCGCCAGCAGCCTGGGGGCGACCAACACGCCAGAGGGTCGCGAAGTCTTCTACGCCCGCAGCGCGCTGGTCATGCACGCCGCCGCTTATGGATTGCAAGCCCTGGACAGCGTATACATTGATTTGCATAACTTCGATGGGCTTCAGCGCGAGACTGAACAGGCCATGCAGATGGGCTACACCGGTAAGCAGGCTATCCATCCCCGGCAGGTCGAGCCGATTACAGCGGTTTTCACGCCGGGGGAAGAGACAGTCGCCCAGGCGCAGCGACTGGTGGACGCCTATCGGGAGCATCAGGCCAACGGCGTCGGGGTCTTCGCGCTGGATGGCAAAATGGTGGACACCCCGATCTTGCGGGCAGCGGAGAACGTACTGGCCCGCGCCCGCGCGACAGGCCAATCGAAATGACTCAAAGATTGCTGAGGTTGAGGGACTGGTTCAGTCCCAGGAAAGCCGATCCCCCACAGCGACCTTATCCAGCAGCAAGGGCCGCGCTTCGATGAAATACTGGGCAGGAAGGCGCGGGGCGTAGGCCGGACGCCAGGGCTTTGCCAGGACTTTATCCACGACGACGCCTTTGGAGTCCAGCCAGATGGTGGCAATCGGGAAAAAGCAGAACAGCATGTGAATGCTGGTATCCATGCGGCTTTCCCGCTCGTAGACAAACAACAGCCCCTCGTTGTCCGGCAAATCCAGACGAAACATGAGGCCGCGCAAGTGGCACCAGAAATCGTGGCACCACTTTGCGCGTTCCAGTAACACAGCGCCCGTGTCAGCGTTCTTCAGGACACGGAAGTCGCTCATGGAATCCGCAGGACTTGCCCCACGTAAATCAGATTGGGGTTGACGATGCCATTGGCCTGCATCAGCGCTTGCAACGTCACGTTATATTTTAACGAGATACGGAAGAGATTCTCTCCCGGTGCGACCACATGCGTCCCCGCCGTTGCCTGACCTGGTCGGGTGGGCAGGATCGTCGGGGCAATCGTGCCGCCGGGATAGTTGTTGCCGGGGCCGGGTACCGCCAGCACCGTCCCGATGGGAATTCCGTTCGGGTTGACGATGCCGTTCAACTGCGCCAGGGTATCCACCGAGACGCCGTAATGATCCGCAATGCTCTTGAAGTCGTCGCCCGCCTGGACGATGTACGTCCCGATACCGTTGACGGTTGGGCCGCTCAGGTTGGAGGTTAGCACTGGGGGCGTAACCTGCGCAGGTGGCACAGGCGAGCTTGGAACAGCAGGCGCCAGGGTCGAGACCGGGGGCAGAGTCGCCGGAAGCGAGGTTGCCGTGGGCGGGATCGGGATGATCAGCGTTTGGCCGACGAAAATGGGCGCGTTGGGGTCAATACCATTTGCTGCGGCAATCTGATCTACCGTCGTGCCGTAGCGGGTGGCGAGGTCAGACAGGGTGTCCCCCGGCGCGACAGTGACCGTCACGCTGCCCGCAGGAACTGGCGTGCCAGAAACCAGGGTCGGTTGCAGGGGCAGCGGCGTATTCGACGGCCCTGGCAGGACGATGGGTGGAGGCGTGTCGGTGGGCGCAGCGACGCTAGGCGGCAGAGCCGTCGCAACGATTGTTCCTTCCTGTGTGGGTGCGAAGGCGATGGTATTGGTGGGCGCAACCGTTGGAGCGCTCGTGGTAGGCGCGGCAGCAGTCGGGGCGGCGGTAGTCGCAGCGCCCTGACCGTTCTCCACGACCAGGGAGGCATCGTCCACATAGGTGTTATTGTGCCGCTTGGGGTCTCTGGGCGCGCTTTCCGTGAAGACGGTGATAAACGACGCCTGGGCAGTCGCTTCCACAGACACCTGTTGATATTGATCGTACAATTCAGGGGCAGCCTGCCACACGATGTTGGCGCTGGTTCCGTCCGTGCCGCCCTGGGGGTCAATGCCCACGCGAACGATCAGGTGGCCCGGATTCTGGCTCAGGTTGGCATCATCCAGTTCGGTTGACCACACGTTAACCCAGATGCTGAAATGGTATTTGGTGCCTACTGTGGCCGGGACGCGCTGGAACACACCACCGCGATGGGTCGCGTAGAACGTGAAATATTCTTGCGCCGTACTGCCAGAATGGACACGTTTGGGATTCTCGGCTTGCTGGTACAACGGCGGGAGGTTCGCAAAACCCTGATCGCTGGCTTGATGCGGAACAAACCAGGGCGACCAGTTGGCAGCCAGCTTCTTCGAGGTGTCGCCACCAACGGTGGCATAATCGCCCTCAAAGCCGGGATTTTGAAGCAAATTTGTGCCTTGCGCGCCTGTCTGTTGGATTGAGAACAGACCGACTATCAAAGTTGTCACGAGTCCTGCAAGCGCCACCAGGACACGCGATAGCAGTTGCCGGTTTTGCATTGGACGCCCCCTTAAAGAAGAGTGGGTCAAAAACGCTTAAAAATAGTGCCTGCACAGTGTATCACCGTCTGGCGCTTTGTGGTAGTAGTCCGACAGGAGGGGCAAAGAAAGTCGGGGGGGCGACTCACGCGCCGCTTGCCAGCGCCGGGCGTTGGAGCCGTCGGGGCGCGGCGTCCCCACAAGATACGCCACGCCACTTTGGAAACATTGCCTACTGAATTCTGAAAGTTCTGCCCAAGCAGCCAAGGGGTGGTCGTCATCACGATTGATCGTGACGGCTGGCTTCCATACGAAAGCGTTTGATGTAGCGGCAACCCTAATTGGTTGCCCGTTTCTCCCAACCCATTATGACGATCTCTTGACCAGCCATTGTGTTCTGCCTGAGCCGGCGCGATTACGGTACGGAGTTGAGCATTTCGTCCAACCGTCTCTGAAGATGGGCGCGCTCGGCGCTGTTCCCACATAATGCCAGCGCCCGCTCGTAAGCATCGGCGGCAGCTTCGCGCTGATTCGTCCGGCGGAGCAGATCGGCGCGGGCCACATGATACGGATAAAAATCGTCCATCCCCTCGATCCGGTGGAGCAGTGCCAGCCCGGCAGCCGCACCCTGCGCCATTGCGACTGCTACCGCCCGGTTGACCTCGACCACTGGCGATGGGGTCATCGCAGCCAACGAGCCGTAGAGAGCCGCGATTTGTGTCCAGTCGGTGGCCTCCGGTGTGGGCGCTTCGGCGTGCAGGGCGCTGATCGCCGCCTGGACCTGATAGGGACCCGGCGCGTGCAGCAGCAATGCTTCATCGAGGATGGCGACCCCTTCGTTGATCTTGGTCCGATTCCAC
>DATGFK010000393.1:0-8257 GCA_035309185.1 Aggregatilineales bacterium | reverse complement strand
TTCAAATGATCCGTGAATTTATCACGTTTGCCATCGTCGCTATCGCCCGCGACGTGGTGATTGTGTGTGGTATCCTGCTGGTGATGCTGACTACCAATGTGCCACTCACCCTCGTGATCCTGATCTTCCTGCCGGTACTGTTCGTTTTTGCCTACAAGTGGAGCGTGCGCTCCCGGACCATCTACACCAGTGTTCGCGAGGAAGTCTCGTCGGTCAATGCCCGCCTCGCCGAGGACTTCAACGGTGTGCGTGTGGTGCAGGCCTTCGCCCGCGAGGATTACAACTATCGCCGCTTTCACGACGGCGACAACCGCGAAGTGCTGAATTCCAACCTGCAGGCGACCTTCGTCCTGGCCTCGTTCTTCCCACTGCTAGAACTGCTTTCCGGTTTGACCCTATTCGGCCTGGTGCTGGTAGGCGGGCTTCTCGTCCTGAGCTATGGCCTGACGGCAGGAGTCCTGGTAGCTTTCGTGCTGTACATCGAGCAAATCTATGGCCCAATCCGCGACCTCGCGCAGCGCTGGAGCGTGGTGCAGATTGCCCTTGCCAGCGGCGAGCACGTTTTCCGCCTGCTGGACGAACCGATTGAGATTTCCGACAAGCCGGATGCCATCGAATTGCCACGTGGCAAGGGCCGTGTCGAGTTTGCGGATGTATCCTTCAGCTACGATAAGAAAACTGCCGTCCTGCATCAAATCAATCTGAGCGTCCAGCCGGGGCAGAAAGTGGCATTTGTGGGCGATACCGGCGCAGGCAAATCCAGCATGATCAAGCTGCTGATGCGCTTTTACGACGTGACCGAAGGTGCGGTCAAAATTGATGGGTACGACGTGCGCGACGTGACGCAGAAAAGCCTGCGCGGCCAGACGGGTATTGTCTTGCAAGAAACGCACCTCTTCGGCGGTTCGATCATGGATAACATTCGCGCCGGGCGGCAGGGCGCAACGGATGGGGAAGTCATCGCGGCAGCAAAGGCTATTGGCGCCGATGAATTCATTAGCCCGCTTGCCGAAGGCTATCAAACCTATATCTCGAAAGGCGCGTCTATCCTTTCGGTAGGGCAGCGGCAGCTCCTCGCCTTCGCCCGTGCCCTGGTCGCTGATCCGCCGATCCTGATCCTGGACGAAGCGACCAGCAACATTGACACGCACACGGAGATTCTGATCCAGCGGGCCATCAACACACTGCTGGCGGGACGCACCAGTTTCATTATTGCCCACCGCCTGAGTACGATCACCAGTGCTGACCTGATCGTCGTCATGGATCACGGGCACATCGTCGAGCAAGGCACTCACCTTGAACTGTTGGCGCTGCGTGGCCGCTACTACCGACTCTACACGATGGCCTACAAGGGCGAAGTGCAGGGAAGCGAGGCAGAGATCGTCTTCTAGAGAGGGGGCGGAATCGCGCGTGATGTAGCAAATTGACAAAGCTCTATTCATTGCCGCATTAGCCTTACTGGCGGTAGTATTGGCAGCAATCCGCAAGACTATCAACGAGTAAAAGAGGGATAGGCAAACGTCTCATGCGCGAGGTTTGTATCACAGTTTCGCCACATCTACCGCTGGATACCCGCAGTAAAAACCTGATCGCTGCCGCGCCAAGCGCCGGGATCGAAGGCCTGCGCGGAGCGCGAGTCAGTGACCTGTATTTCGTACGCGGGGAACTCTCAGACGCCGATATTAACCGGCTGTGCGCAGACATATTGGCCGATCCTGCGGCGCATGACGTGGCATGGGCCGAGCCTGTCACGAGCGTTCCTGCGGTAGAAAGTTCGTCGGGACAGATCATTGAAGTTGCCTATCTGCCCGGCGTGATGGATCCCCTGGCACTGCAATTGCAGCGGGCTGCCCAGGAGATCGGTCTCTCGCCGATTGAGGCCGCAACGGGCACACGCTACGAACTTGACGCGCCTGCCGACTGCCTGCAACTGCTGATCGAGCGTCTTCTGTACAACGCGACAGTGCAGCGTTTTGCCATCGGCAGGATTGATCCGCAATTTGCAGAGAGTGCTTCGGGCGGCGAGGGACGGGTCGAGTCGGTTGCACTGGATGGGCTGGACGATGCAGCGCTGGTTTCGCTAAGCAAAACCCGCTTGCTTTCGTTGAGCGTAGACGAGATGCGAACGATCCAGGCGCACTTTGCCAGTCAGGGCCGAGCGCCAACCGACGTGGAACTGGAAATGCTGGCCCAGACGTGGTCGGAACACTGCTGCCACAAGACGTTCAAGGCGATCATCGAATACACCGACGCTGATGGCAAAACCGAGATTATTGATGGGCTGCTGAAATCTACGATCCGCAAGGCCACTGAGGAGATCAACGCGCCGTGGGTGCGTTCGGCCTTCGTGGATAATGCGGGTGTGATCGCCTTTGACGACAATTGGGATTTGAGCTTCAAGGTCGAGACGCATAACCATCCCTCAGCGCTGGAACCCTTTGGTGGCGCGAACACGGGGGTCGGCGGCGTGATCCGCGACATCATGGGCGTTTCGGCCCGGCCCATTGCCGTAACCGACGTGTTGTGCTTTGGCCCGCAGGATTTGCCCTTTGAGCAGCTTCCGTCTGGCGCACTGCATCCCCGGCGTGTGCAGGAAGGTGTGGTCAGCGGGATTCAGGACTACGGCAATAAATTCGGCCTGCCAACAGTGGCAGGCGCTGTCTACTACGATCCCGGCTACACGGCGAATCCGCTAGTCTTCGCAGGCTGTGTTGGTATTGCTCCCAAAGGTAGCCATCCGACAGGTACATTGCCCGGTGACCGTGTCATCGTGCTGGGCGGGCGCACCGGACGCGACGGCCTACACGGCGCGACCTTCAGCAGTGACGCCCTGGCCCACGATACGGGCCAGGTGGCCGGGACAGCCGTGCAGATCGGCAATCCTATTGTCCAGAAGGACGTGATGGAACTGCTGCTGCGGGCGCGAGATGCAAAGCTGTACCATGCCATTACTGATTGCGGCGCGGGCGGATTGTCCAGCGCAGTTGGCGAGATGGCGCAGCAGTCGGGCGGAGTCGAGGTCGAACTGGCGCAGGTGCCGCTGAAGTATCCGGGATTGCTGCCCTGGGAAATCTGGTTGAGCGAAGCGCAGGAACGCATGGTGATCGCGATCCCGGCCAGCAATTGGCCTGCGATCCAGGCGCTGTGCGAGGATTGGGACGTGGAAGCCACCGATATTGGCACTTTTACCGAAAGCGGGAAGGTAGTCGTCAACTACGCGGACAAAACCGTCGCCGATCTCGACCTGATATTCCTGCACGACGGCTTGCCCCGCCTGAACCTGAAAGCCGTTTCTGGAAAAGCTAAATCGTCTGACTATCAAAAATTGCTGTATCAATACGCACTAGAACCAGGCGATTACAATGCGCACTTGTTACGACTACTGTCGCATCCCAATATCGCTTCTAAGCAAGCGATCATCCATCGCTACGATCACGAAGTCCGAGCCGGGACGGTGGTGAAGCCGTTGGCGGGAAAAGGTGGCCCCAGTGACGCAACCGTAATTAAGCCGATTGAAACGCCTGGGCATAATCGTGGCTTTGCGCTTGGCATTGGCGTTGCAACCTGCACGACAGACAACACGGCTTTTGATCCGGTCTGTGAAGCGATCAACAACGTGATCGCCGTCGGCGCTGATCCGAATCAGATCGCCATCCTGGATAATTTCTGTTGGGGCGATCCGAAAAGCCCCGAACAGCTTGGCCTGCTGGTGAAAACGGCGAAAAAAGCGGCTGAAAGCGCAATCTGGCACAAAGCACCCTTTATTTCCGGCAAAGACAGCCTCAATAATACCTACATTGATCGGGATGGCTCACGAACAAATATTCCCGGAATGCTGGTCGTATCGGCCATTGGTATTCTGCCCGACGTGACCAAAGCCATCACAATAGACTTCAAAACGCCTGGAAACCGAGTTTACGCGCTTGCATCTACTACGAATTTGAACGCCGAAGGGGTAATCAGTCTTCCAGAATACGACCAATTGTTTCGGTTGATCCAGGAAGGCATTATCGTAGCTTGCCATGATGCTTACGAGGGTGGCTTTGTGCTTGCGGCGGCTGAAATGTGTGTGGCAAGTCAACTAGGTCTAGCTATTACAGAACATCCATTCAAGAATTTAGGCTGGATCAAGGAAAGTGATAGGACTATTGGCTGGTTTGGCGTCATAACGGATTGTTTGATTGTCGAAGCCAAGACCGAAATCAGCGACGACGAATTTATTTACATTGGCCGAGTTACCGCCGAACCACGCTTAGTAATCAATCCCCCAGGCGATAAGACGCCGATAATCGATCTCCCTGTTTCCGAACTCACAGCCGCCTTCAAGCGTGAAGGGAAGTATGCCCAATGAAGCCGCTGGCCCTGATCCTTCACGCTTCCGGCACCAACCGCGATCAGGACGTGGCGCAAGCGCTTGAACTGGCGGGCGCACAGGCGTGCATCGTCCACGTCAACGCGATTCTACGCGGCCAGCAGCGTCTATCCGATGCGCAGATGCTGGTATTGCCGGGCGGCTTCAGCTATGGCGATGCACTTGGCGCGGGGAAACTGATGGCGCTCGACTTGCAAACCTACCTCGCCGACTCGCTCCAGGAATTTGTGGCGACCGGTAAGCCGGTGATCGGCATTTGCAACGGCTTCCAGGCGCTAGTCAAAGCCGACGTGCTGCCTGGCTGGGATGATCTTCCGCGTGCCGCCTCGCTGGTCAACAACGAGGGCGGCAATTTTTATTGCGGATGGGTTACACTTCGCCCGGAGCCAAACTCGGTTTGCCTGTGGACGCGCAACCTGGCACAGCCTATCGAGTGTCCGGTAGCGCATGGCGAGGGCCGTTTCACCGTCTGCGATCCCGGCGTATTGGATCGCCTGCGCGCCAACGGTCAGATTGCGTTGACCTACGATGGCTTCAACCCGAACGGATCGCAAGCAGACATCGCCGGAATCTGCAACGTGGCGGGCAATGTCCTTGGTCTGATGCCTCACCCGGAAGATCACGTCCATCCCTGGCAACATCCGGAACATACGCGGGGCGTGACTGCTGGATCCGGTCTGCCGCTGTTTGAGGCTGGAGTTCGGGCCGTAAAATAGGGTTATTAAGCATCCAGAGGAGTAGTTCATCATTGCTGTCTGCGGAACAAATTCTTTCAGTTATCCCCTGTACGCTCGATAAGGTTGACTTGCCAGGCATGACGGTAAGCCGGGGCAAGGTGCGCGACAATTACCGGCTATCTCATAAACGCCGCCTGTTGATCACGACGGACCGCCTGAGTGCCTTTGATCGCGTCCTCGGCCAGGTTCCCTACAAAGGGCAGGTGCTCAATCAGCTTACGGCCTGGTGGTTTGAGCAAACACGAGATATCGTACAGAATCATGTAATTTCCGTCCCCGACCCGAACGTGACGCTGGCTCATGAAGTCACGGCGTTGCCGGTTGAGGTCGTCGTACGCGGCTACATCAGCGGTGTAACCTCCACCAGCCTGTGGACACGCTACACCGCCGGAGAGCGTGAAATCTACGGCGTCACCTTTCCTGATGGGCTGCGCAAAAACGAGCCGCTCCCTGAACCCCTCATTACGCCAACCAGCAAGGAGATCGAGGGACATGACCAGCGCCTGACACCGCGCGAGGTTGTGGAGAATGGTTGGGTTGATGCGGCAACGTGGTATAAAATCGAGTCACTCGCCATTCGGCTATTCAAGCGCGGCGCAGAACTTTCAGCCCAGGCAGGCTTGATCCTGGTAGACACGAAGTACGAGTTCGGTCTCGACAAGCAAGGCGAAGTCATGCTCATTGACGAAATCCATACGCCGGACAGCAGCCGCTTTTGGCTGCAAGAAAGCTACACACAGCGTTTTGAAGCTGGTGAGGAACCGGAAAACTTCGACAAGGAACTTGTGCGTCTATCCTACGTTCAACATGGCTATGTCGGTGAAGGCGAACCACCGCCCATGTCTCAAGAATTGATCGTGGCGACCAGCCAGCGCTATCAGAGCGTCTATGAGCGCCTGACGGCACAGCCCTTTGCCCCGGCGGAATATCCTGCCCAGGAGCGGATCGTGCAGAATTTGGCCCAGGTGGGGCTGATCAAGGCCCGATGAGCGATATGAACTCGACTACAAAGCAGGCTAAACAGCATATTTTGGTGGTCGGCAACGGCGCGCGGGAACATGCCATTGCCTGGAAGCTCATGCAGTCGCCGCGCGTTGGCCGCGTCAGCGTGGCGCCGGGCAACGGCGGTACGCCCAATAACGTGCCCATTGCCGTTACGGATTTAGACGGCTTATTAGCCTGGGCACACAGTAACCGGCCTGATCTCACCATTGTCGGGCCGGAAGTGCCGCTGTCCCTGGGTCTCGTGGATCGCTTCCAGGCGGCTGGGCTGCGAATCTTCGGCCCGACGCGAGCCGCCGCTCAGATCGAATCGTCCAAGGCGTTTGCGAAACAGTTCATGCGTCGGCATGACATTCCCACTGCGCCTTTCGAGGTCTTTGACGACTATCGCAAGGTGATGGGTTATTTGTTGATCAATGGAGACCGCACCCTGGCGATCAAAGCCGATGGTCTTGCTGCCGGAAAAGGCGTGTACATAACCAACTGCGCGCACGACGCCGAACAGGCTGTTAAGGCGCTCATGGTTGACAAAGTGCTGGGCGAAGCTGGAACGCGAATCGTAATCGAAGAGGGACTCCAGGGTGAAGAAGTCTCGCTGCTGGCTTTTAGCGATGGCAAGACTGTCGCCCCAATGCTGCTGGCCCGCGACCACAAACGGGCGCTAGATGGCGACAGAGGCGCTAACACAGGCGGCATGGGCGCCTTTTCCCTGGCCCAGGACACTATCTACGAGCCATTTGTCAGAAGGGTCATCGAAGGACTGCGCGCCGACAGAATACCTTTCGTGGGTGTCCTGTTTGCCGGACTGATGTTGACTCAAGACGGAACCTACGTACTCGAATTCAACGCCCGCTTTGGCGATCCCGAAACACAGGTTATTTTGCCCTTGCTCAAGACCGACCTGCTCGACGTGTTTGAGGCTTGTGTTGACGGCACGCTCGATCAGATCACGCTGGATTGGTCGGATCAAACAGCCGCGACCGTGGTCATGGCATCGGGCGGCTATCCTGGAGCCTATGAAACCGAGAAGGTCATTACTGGTCTCGACAAAGTGCCCTCTGACGTGATCGTCTTTCATGCGGGGACGAGGCAGGACGGCAATCGGCTGCTCACTTCTGGCGGACGGGTATTATCCATAACGGGGATCGGCCCCGACCTGCAAGGTGCGCTGGATCGCGCCTATGTCGGGGTCGAAGCTGTTCATTTTGACAAGGCGCATTACCGCACGGACATCGGCGCAAAGGCGCTGAAAGGCAACATGGCATGACTGAATACGCGCGCTCCGGTGTGAACATTGACGCAAAAAAAGCGCTAATAGAGCGCATCAGAGGCGCGGTGCATTCGACGCACGGGGAGAACGTCCTGGCCGGGGTGGGCGCGTTTGGCGGGATGTTCCAGGTCGGCGGAGAGGGCTGGCCCGCGCAACCGGTGCTGGTCGCCTCTACCGACGGCGTCGGGACAAAGACAATGCTGGCTGCACAGGCTGGGCGCTACCACGGCCTGGGCCATGACATCGTGAACCACTGCGTCAATGACATCTTGTGCCAGGGCGCGCGCCCCTTGTTCTTTATGGACTATGTTGCCAGCAGCCGCCTCGATCCGGAGGCCATCGCCGCGCTCATCGAAGGAATTGCGGAAGCGTGTCGGGGAGCGGGTTGTGCTCTGCTCGGCGGCGAGACGGCTGAAATGCCGGGCGTATACCAGCCGGGGCATTTTGATCTGGTTGGTTCTATCGTGGGCGTGACGGATCAAAGCACCGTGCTGCCTTCTCCTATCATCCGGCCCGGCGATGTACTGATCGGCTTTGAATCGTCCGGGCCGCACACCAACGGCTACTCGCTGATCCGGCGTGTTTTCGCCAACGTTCCCCTCGATACGGTTTTTGACGATATTGGCGTGCTGGGTGACGCGCTCCTGGCGCCTCACGCCAGCTACTTGAACATTGTGACTGCGTTGCGGCAAGTTGTGCCGATCAAGGCGCTGGCCCATATTACGGGCGGCGGATTTTTCGAGAATATCCCGCGCGTTTTGCCCGACGGCTGCGGGGTCGAAGTGGATCACGCGACGTGGAACGTGCCGCCATTGTTCGCTTTGATCCAGGAACGCGGCCAGGTCAAAGACGAGGAAATGTACCGCATTTTCAACA
>DATGFK010000392.1:0-11333 GCA_035309185.1 Aggregatilineales bacterium | reverse complement strand
CAGGCTATACGGTCTTTGCGGTCAATCCCCATTTGAAAACCTTTGACGATGCTCCGTGCTATGCCGATCTGAAAGCTATTCCTGACAAGCCCGATGCAGTCTTCATCCTTGCCAATCCCAAAGTCACCGATCAGATTGTCCAAGAGTGTGTTGACCTGGGCATCAAGCACGTCTGGATGCATTGCATGATGGGAACCAAGCCTGGGTTGGCTGCCAATATGACCAGCGTCTCGCAGGATGCGGTACGCCTGTGCCGCGAGAATGGCATTGACGTGATTCCTGGCAGTTGTCCGAATCAATTCCTGAAACCGGATTTCTTCCATGCGACGATGCGGACGGTGTGGCGCACAGTCGGAAATCTCAGCGTCAACTAGCAACCGATCATTCAAAACAGCAGATTGAGGCGATGTCCCCAATCTCAGGAGACTTCATATGAAGAGAATTCTTGTTGCCTACGCCACCTTTGCCGGATCAACTGCGGAAGTGGCAAAGGTTGTTGGGCATTTCTGGACAGCCAACAATTGGTGAGATGTATACTGTGCTCGGATCTCCTCAGCATCTAATAGTGGATGCAACTAACCCACTCATATTATTTCTAGATTATGAAGATAGCACGTTTCATATGCTCGTAATGACCTATCCACAAGAACGCATTGATCCATCTCAAGCTATATCTAGAATGGTCTGGTATAGTGATGCAACGCAGATGCCAGTAAATAGCAAAGAATTCCGCCCCTGGTACGGATTTGCGACGTCGCAACGCTATACAGCCCCAGAGCCGGCAGAAATGCCTTGAGCAACACTCCTCTATCGGAACGTCTATCATATCCTCAAGTATAGCTTGTACGCTGAGGACTCATGAGCCAACTTTTCTCGATGACCTGGCCTTGTGATTCTCGACAAACAAATGACGGTACTGAACTGGCAGTGGGGGCTGCCGAGATCGGGACGCTGGTTGGCTTTCTCGACACAACAACAAATTGAGTCGTTGGGGACACTCGCGAGGTGGTCACGGGGACACGTGTGACTGGGTCGCGGACACTGCTTTGAATCACCGGGGTCGCCGGTGAGGGCTATGAAGGCTTACCCATGTTCAGAGCAATTCCAGCAACGATACCACACAGCGTCGTCGTCCCAATCAGCGCGATGCCAATGATCAAATAATTCCAATTGAAGAGCTGGCCGAGACGATCGATAATCCTATAACTACGTTTTCGAGATTGCTTCCGCGCGATTCTCTCTCTTTGGGGCTGGACATAGATTGTTTTGGTTCGTTCATTCAAGATCGACAAAGACTCGCTGACCCTATTCATCTGCGACCAGGATACTTTGCGATTTTATTGCAACTATATAGAAGCGTTGAAGGCGCATGGCTTTAGCCGCCGCGCAGCGTTATAGACAAAACTCGACAAAGCCTGGCCGGGTTGGCAGAAGCTAATCGCAATCCGGGATTCGAGCGTGCCCTGGTCAGTTCGTAATCTGCGAAAAAAAGTATAAGCTAACCGTCAAAGACCTTCTCGCCACGATGCAGTCGCCGTGCGATGCGATAGGTCTGCGTGGCCGCCCGTGAGGTCGGAGCGTGTGCGGCCAGGTAACGTGCTGCTGCGATCAGCGCATGGGTTGCTGCCGGGCTGCCTTTCCAATATTCGTACTGGCGCAGCGCTGCTTCCAAAGTCTGGATCGTGTGGAAATCCCGGTCCTCGCGGATCAGCGCCTGGCCCATCACTGCAATGAAGAGAGTCAGGTCACTGCCTGAAGCGACGTAGCTTGCGACAAGTTCAGCGGCAGCATCCACCTCCTGTTGATGATCCAGCAGTTTGAGAAATTCCTGGGACACGTCATCCGGCGCATGGTTGGCCGGTGTGGTACGCGGCAGTGGCGCAGAGGGAATGTTCAAGAAGCGATCCAGGTATACGCTCATGGCTGCATCGAACACCCCGCGCAGCGCTTCAGCCGTGACCCGGTTGCCCAACCGGCGGATTGATTGGTGGATCGCGTTGGCGTAGCTCAGCGTATGCAACACGGTGTCCCAATCGCCAAATTCGTTCGATGTATGAAAGTGAACCATTCGCCGGATTGCGGTGTAGGTCACTACCGCTGCCAGTTGATCTTCGGTTGCTCCATCGGCCAATGCGGTCAGGAGGGTATCAGCCGACGCCTTCGGATCGTCGCCAAGCAGGACGCTCGCCAACGTTTCGGGATCGCCTTGCCAGGTGCCGCGCAGCAAACGCCCACCTTCCAGCGCATCGGGAATCCGCTCGAAGGCGCTGTTGAGCAACGTTACCAGGTCAATGGGATAACGCCAGGCATTCGATTCCTCCTGACGCTGCGCGCCGACATAAACAGGCACCAGGCTGGTCAAGACCAGGCTCACGGTATCTAGATCCCAACCTACAGCGTCCAGCGCCTCAAAGGCCTTGTTTGTAAAGTCCGCCACATGCCCAACAGTCAAATAACGGTGATCAGTGGCGGCGCTGATGAATATATCCATCAGAACTTCGGGCGTTGCGCCCGCTGCGACTGCCGTCGCAATGCAGCGTTCGGCCCCTTCGCCGTCGCGCACCTCGACAAACTGCCGGAACCAGCGCTTGAGCGTTGGCATATCCACGTCGGCGCGAGGAAGTGGCTCAATTCTGAAGTTGGCAGGCGCTCCGCTGACCGCATCGGCAACCGCGCTCAGCCCGATATATTGCGCCTGTGGACGATCCGCCTCATCGAGATAAGGCAGCAGGTTCATCATCACCGCGTGGATGGTCTGGCCCATGCCCCAGCCTTCCCGGCTGTAACGCGCGCCGAATTCCAGGCCGACCCGGAAGGCATCTCGCGCGCCTTCGGCGTGATCGTTCAGCGCGATCACCGCTTTGGCAATAACCAGTGTGATGTCATGCTCCAGGCCACTGCGTAAGCGCAAGGCAATCCTGGCGTACTGGTCGCCGCGTGGCGCCACATCTACCCAAACGCCGTCATCTTCAATGGTCACCGGGTAGCTCGGAACATCATCCGCGAACAGGTCAAAAGTGCCGCCGCTGGCGAGATCGAAGCGGGCATAGTGCCAGTAGCAGGTCAAGATCCCATCCTGCACCGATCCGCGATCAAGGGGAAAGCCCATGTGCGGACAGCGGTTATCTACGGCAAAAATCCTGTCATTTGCGCTGAATAGCGCCAGTGTATGACCGCCTGCCTGAACGACGGTGCAGGGTCTGCTCAGTATCTCCGACGCCTTGCCAACGCGGACCTTCGTCGCGGCTGCCGCCTGGGTATCTCTCTTTGCCACGGGTAACGTCCTTTCCCACTTAACGGATCGTCTCGGACAGACTAAGCGTGTCTACGTCAATTGTAAAAAGTTGCTGCTTGCCTCAAGCAGAATCATACGATTAATCGCGTGCGAAGGCGGAATCATGGTTGTGGTTGGACGCCCGACCCTCGCGGAAAAGCCATTTGTAGGATGCTACATTTATCTTTCGTCTAACACCTTGTACGAGGCCAGGAACCCGCCGTCGTCGTAGCGCTCGAGGCGCAGCAGTCGAAGCGGAATCGCCTCGTCGCGGCTCAAGCCGGTTCCGTCGGCCAGCGTGGGAGCCGTCGCGCCGCCGAAGATCAGCGGAGCGGTGTAGATCGAGACTTCATCTACCAGGCCCTGAGCGAACAGCTCGGCATTGAGCGTGCCGCCCCCTTCGACCAGCAGGCGTTCCACGCCGTGCGACTTAAGTGTGGAGAGAGTGGCAGTCAGATCCACGCGCTTCTCGCTGGTGACGAAAACTTCAACGCCGTGCTCACGGAGCAGCGCAATATGAGCGGGATCGGTCTGATCCGTCGTGAAGATCAGCTTGCGGGCAGGGCCAACCGTAATAAAGCGGCTGTCCAGGCGAAGGTCAGCCTTGGTGACCACGCCTACTTTGATAGGGTTAGGAGGCAAACCCCGCGCCTGGCGTTCGGCCTGCAAGGCGGGCGATTTGACTGTGAGCCGGGGATTGTCACCAAGCAGGGTTTGCCCGCCGACCATGATCGCGTCACAGTCGGCGCGCAGGCGATCCACACGCTCCAAATCGCGCGGTGAGGAGATCGTGGCGCCGCGTCGCGCGGCGGTATCCGTCTTGCCATCGGCGCTGACGGCCACATTAAGGATTACATAAGGGCGGGACGATTGCATGTCCGACTTAAATCAAAACGGGAAAAATTGGTCACGGTCAAATAACGGCGGGCTGATCGTTCCAAGCTACCCGCCATACAGCGGAATCCGGGCGCCGTTGATCACCTGCGCTTCTTCCGAACACAGGTACAGCACCGCTGCCGTAATCTCTTCCGGAGTCGTCCAGGATGCATTTTCAGGCGTGCGCTGGCGATCCCGTTCCCGCTTCGTGTCTATCGTGCCGACTTGCAGAACATTCGCCGTCACTCTCGTGCCGCGAAGCTCCTGGGCCAGCGTCATCATCAGCGCATCCTGTGCCGCCTTACCGATGGCGTACGGCGCATTATTAGCGGCGGGCCGGGTCACAATCGGCGAGGAGATGAGCAGTATCCGCCCCCAACCGTTGTTCAGCAGGCGGGGAACGAAGGCCTGGGACAGGTGCCAGGTTGTCCATAAGTGTTGCTGCAACATATCTTCGGTGTCCGTGGTGGAAAACTCGACCACGGTTTTGCCTCCGATCCAGCCGCCGACCAGGTTCAAGAGGATGTCCACGCGCCCGAACTTATCGGCGACGGCCTGGGCAAGCCCCTGCGCCTCGGGCGAGTCGCGCAGGTTGGCAACATGGAGCAAGGTCTGTTCGGAGGATAAGGCCAGATCACTCGACAGTTTGGTCAGCCGCTCTTGGTTCGTGCCGACCAGAACGACGCGCACCTGCGCCTGGGCCAGCGCGCTGGCGACAGTACGCCCCAGTTCGCCAGTAGCGCCCGCGATGACCGCAACGCGACCTTGCAGACTCATAGCTTCTCCGGGTGCAGACAATCAATCTGCTCAGCGGACATGCCGTCCACAATTGGATGGTCAACCTGTTCCAGGAGACGGGCGTTGCCCTGCTCGTCAATGAGATGTCCAGACTTGGTCGCTTTCGTTTCCAGGTAGAAGGCGTTGAACGGGTTGGGCGCGATGATCAGCGGGATACGTCCCGTCACGTCGATGCCCAGCGACTTCAGGCCATCAATCTTGCGGGGATTATTGGTGATGAGGTGAATAGATTTCACGCGCAGCGCTTCGAGCATCCGCGCCGCAATGCCGTAATCCCGCTCGTCGTCGCGGAAGCCCAGCGCCAGGTTGGCTTCGACGGTGTCGAGGCCGGTATCCTGCAACTCATAGGCGCGCAGTTTGTTGGTCAGGCCGATGCCGCGCCCTTCCTGTCGCAAGTACAGCAGGATTCCATAATCCATCTGTCCGATGATCTTCAGCGAATTTTCGAGTTGATCGCGGCAGTCGCAGCGCAGCGAGCCGATGGCATCACCCGTCAGGCATTCGGAATGCAGCCGCACCGGCACATTCTCGTGATCCCAGGGCATTCCCCGCACAATCGCTGCGTGTTCCTTGCCATCGCGGGTGTCGGAAAAGGCCACAATGTGGAAATCGCCGAATCGCGAAGGGAGTTCTGCGAACGCCACGATCTTGAGGCAGGTCTGATCCGTCCCGTCGTCGTCGCAATTCTCGTCTTGCAGCCTGTTCAACATTTCTCTGATCTGCGCGTGGCTGCCGTGGTCATAAATAAGGTGATTTTCGTGCGCATGGTCGTGATGCACATGATGCGCGTAGTTATCGGTCATAGAAGTTCTCCAACTCCTGTTGGCGGATACACTGAACAGAGTCCAGTGCTTTGACTGACAAAGTGAACGCTTTCTTACGCTCTATTAGCGTCCTGCGACGCAGGCGACGGGTCATAAGGTATTTCACCTGTGCCAACGATGTGGAGTCTACCGCCTCGACCTCGATATGCAAATGGCTGCCGATCGCCTGCGGTGGGAATTGGCTGTGATGGGTTGTTACCTAATCGTTTGACTGCGGAGGCGGCGTGTACCAGGAACAATACTGCCGTGCCAGGTTTTGAGCACGTGACGGTTGGGGATTGTTGATGCTCAAGGATCGTTCAAGCGCATTCAATTGGGGAGGCTGCCAGAGGATGTCGAGGGTCTGGTTCGGCGCATAGGCGATCATGAGCGTCTGATCGTAGGGGGCCAGATCGGGCAGCGGCGCGCCTCGGTGTATGATTCCCACGTAGGTAGGCCACTGCAACGCAATACCGTCGGGCGTGAAGCTGGCATCCGGCGCAGCAAACATCAAGTAGCCGTTGTATCCCATATGCCCATAATCGAAGGCTTCGGGAGTGAATGACCCTTCATCATACAATGCTGCATAGAAGGGCGTCAACATATACGCATCGTTAAAGAAATCGGGAAGGGCCGGTACTTCTTTCGGTTTCAGGATCACGTACAGGTTGGGCGGAAGATGGGGGAAGGTGTCCGTCAATCGCAGGAAAAAGTCGCAGCCGGGGGCCTGGTAATCGCGCCAGTTGTAATCGGAATAGCCAACCCACGCCGCCTGGACAACAATCATCACCACCGTTAACGTGGTCGCAACCAGGCCAAAGAGGCGCGGCGTCGTAAGCAGTATCAACAAGCCCACCACGCCCACCGAGATCGCGAATGTTGTGCCAAAACTGCGATAGGTATCGGTCAAAAAGTTGAGATCGCTGGTGGCAAAGAACGTGCCGCTGAAGATAGGGATAAAGAGGAGCATTCCCCAGAAAAACAGGCGGCCCTGCTTCGGGGTGGGCGGAGGAATTCTGAGTTCTGCGCGGTAAACGAGCCACACCAGCAGTGCCGTGAGCAGCCCGGTTAGAACGCTGATGGTGATAATCTGAGGGGTGTGGACGACATTGAGGTCGTTCACAGCCCCACGAAAATCGAGGACAAGGTGTATCCAGAGCTGCCCGGTGAGTAAGTAGCTGTCAATGAGTTGGTGGAATATTGTTGGGATCGAAATGGCAATTTCGTGAGCGCCGAAGATGAAGGTTTGATCACCATAGGTGGTCGGCAGAACGAGAAATCGCCAGGCCAGGTAGACGAGCGCGACGGCGAAAATGACCGCAGTCTGTGCAAGCCAACGCCGCGAAAAGCGCCTTGATTTATACAACAGGGCCAGTGGCAGCCCGACAACCCACACCACGAAGAGCATTTCGTAGGTTGCGAAACCCAGCAAAGCCAGAATACACGCACCGATCAGTTTGACCGTTGCAGGGCGATCCCAGTATTCCAGGATGAGCCACACCCCATACAGAGTCAACGTGCCACCCGTCATCCGAGTAGCGTGAGTCAACGTAAAACGGACGCCGGAATCCGGATAAGCCAGGTAGAGCAAACCAATCAGCAATGCGATCCAGGCGGAAAGCTTGAAAAGATTGCGGACAATGCCATACCACGCGAAGGCGGCGAGGGCATACGCAATAATTGAGGCCATGAACAGGCCGTCCACGTTTAGCCCCGATAACCAGTAAGCTAAACAGACTGAAGTGGGTTGAAGGGATCGCCAGGGAATCTGATAGTTCGTGGCGATACAGCTCGAATAATGGCCCAGGATGCTGCCAGCCATAATCGTCCAATCGTCGCCTGAAGTGAATCCGCGCGGAGCGAAAACCGTGCCAATCAGGACGCTTGAGACCAGGAAGCAAGCTGCCAGCGCCATCAAAGTGATCCGGAAGCCCATCAGGATCTTAAGAAAGCGGCCAGTTATAGACATCGCATCACTCGGTAGAGCAAATTTGCGGCAGATTGAAGCCGTTGATTGTTCATGGGACGCCCTTTCGGCATTCGCACCGATTATCATCTATCACTTACCAGGTAGCCAATGGCAAGTGCAATTGCCTTGCCTATCGAGCGATTGGCTCACTTTTTTTTAGTATGGCACACTTAATTGCAGTCTTGTTCTAAGAATCTGGCAACGGAGAACACATGGTGCAGGCAACGACCAGTCGAATTGCTAAAGTGTTGGCGTACTGGAATCCGAGGGCTGAGCCGACAGAAGGATCGGTTGAGCCATCCTCCGCAAGCCCTGGCGCTGCGACGTGGATGACGATGATCCTGCGCTTTGGCCTGGCTTGCGCTGGCCTGTTCTGCTGGGATGCGGCCAGCCAGCTATTCGAGAGTAACGGAGC
The DNA here is from genome assembly GCA_035309185.1 of Aggregatilineales bacterium. Taxonomy (GTDB): domain Bacteria; phylum Chloroflexota; class Anaerolineae; order Aggregatilineales; family UBA2796; genus DATGFK01. The sequence continues at coordinate 3,198 of DATGFK010000392.1, read as the reverse complement.
GGGGATGCAAGCACTGACCGTCGTGGCCGCTTTGGGGCTGTGGCTGCTGGGGCTGTTGCTCTTTCTGGTGTCCGCGCGGCGCCGCCCAGACCCCCGTCTGGCGTGGCTAATCTTGCTGGCCTCACTGCTCATCTTTGCCAGCGACTGGCAGGCGCAACTCCCCGGCCAGACTGGCGGCGCGACAGATGTGTGGTTATTCAGTGATTACAGCGCGCAGGTGCTACGCGCAGGCCACAATCCATACGCCGAGGATATGGCGGGCAGCTTCTGGGTCAATCGCACGAACATTCGCTACCAGACGCCTTTGCTCAACGGCGATTTGACCACTGTGATGCCGTACCCGGCCCTGGCTTTCCTGATTTTTGTGCCATTCCAGTGGGCAGGCCTTTCGACACAGCTTGTTTATCCATTATTCCTGCTGCTCACGATCATTGCCTTGTTCCTATCAGCGCCGCCGCAGTGGCGGCCAATCGCAGTGCTTCCCCTGCTGATGACGGCGCGCTTTACCGGGCAGGCATTCGGTGGCAGCAACGACATCGTATGGGCATTCTTCCTGGTGATGATGATTTGGGCCTGGAAGCGCCCAGGACAGCGCGCCATGTGGTTTGGACTGGCTTGCGCGTTTAAGGAGCAGCCCTGGCTGCTTGCCCCCTTTTTGCTGATCCGGTTGTGGCATGAGTCACGCGATGCCAGTACCACCCGGCGTTGGCGTTCCCTGCTTGAGTTCGCCGTCGTCGCCAGCACAGTCTTTCTGGTTTTCAATGCGCCGTTCATCGTCTGGAATGCGCCATTATGGTGGAATCGAATTGGGGACAGTTTCTCAGGCAATCTGATTCTTTTGGGACAGGGACTTGCCAGCCTGACTCTATTCAACGTCGTCACGATTCCCAAGGCTGCATTTCTACTGTTCATGATGGCGACCTATGGGGTTGCCTTGATCCTGTACTTCCGGCATTTTGACGGCTGGCGGGAGGCAATGTGGCTGGTTCCGGGCGCGGTGTTTTGGCTCGGTCATCGCAGCCTGAATAGCTACTGGTTCATCTTTGTCCTGCCCTTTATCGCGGCGCTTTTGCGCAGCGAGTCATTTACAGCGTCGGAACCTGTTCCTGGGGACACATTCCCTGAAATGATCCCACCGATACCCCTTGAGCGCGACCGGCGTCCATTCTCGTTGGCGTTGCTACTTGGCCTGGTGGTGTTCATCGTCGGCAGCCTGGTGGTTTTCAAACTGGGCGCCTCGCCAATCAATCTGGCGGTAGCGGAACCGATTCAGGTAGACGGCGGCAGCGTCAGCCAATTGCAGGTACAGGTGGTGAATCATAGTCATTTGACCCTGACTCCCCGGTTTTCCGTACTGGGTTCAGCATGGCAGCCGTTCTTCTGGCATATTGACCAGGGGCCAGCGACTCTGGATCCGGGCGCAGGTGGGACGTACAGCCTCAGCCCGTCGCAGGGCGACACCAGCTTTGGCGTCAACGATGGCGCGGAAGTGATCATGACTGATGTTACAACCGATGACAGGCGGGCGTCGGCGGTGGTTGCGCCAGACCTGTCTTCACAGGTCAATGATCCGGTTCCCAACGGCGATTTCCTTTACTGGGACATCAACACGCAGACGCCATACCTGTGGGGGTTGACCGCAACTGATAACGCACCCAAACCAGTCCAGTTGGCTCCGATGGAGAGCGGGCGACGGACTTTGCAAATGACCCTGCCACCCGTTGAAGATGCGATCAACTGGTCTTCCGTCGCGCTCAGGACGTGGATTCCCTTTCCACTTTCACCCATTCAAATCTGGGTTAAGCCGCCACCAGGAGCAAACCGCCCTCCGAATTTCGACCTGGCTTATGGCCTCGAATTGGCTCCCACGGGTGCTCCAACGCGGGTGTGGGTGCTGTTTGGCGGCGAAGCCGGACACGGCCAGTTAGCGCCCGACCTCTACTATTGGATGCTCAGAGCGCCCAGCGATAGCTGGAGCCTGCAAAAGATTGACGTACCCCAGGTTTTTAGCAGCCTGGGCCTGCCCCTTCCGGCGCCGATCCCCACCGGGCGTTATGATCTGCCCTACCCAACCAGTATGCTGGACTTTCGTCTCCTTCTGGCAGGCCGCCATCAGCTTCAGGCTGTGAGCGCCGAGTTCGGGCCGGTTCACAGTATAGATTTATCTTCAAATGTCGCAGCGCTGGCTGCGGACATCATCGCGCACCCCGACGAGATCGCCGTCTGGCACGGACAGTACGTCATGGCTGCGGGCAACGACGAACTGGCGCGAGCATATTTCCGGCAGGCCCTCGACGAAAATCCCCACAATGCCGATGCCTATCATGGCCTGGGGCAAGTCAGCCTGGCCCTGAAGGATTGGACGGCAGCAGAATCGGCTTTTCATCTGGCGCTGCAACATTCGGATTCCCACCTGCTGAGCGTCTATGATGGATTGGGACAGGCTTACACTGGCTTGCGCCGCTACGATCAGGCCACTTTCGCTTTTCAGCAGGCCATTCAAACCGCCCAGGATGCGGCGAACAACGATCCATTTGGCAACGCTGACCCGGCGACGGTTGGCGACGCCTATACCGGACTGGGCCTGGCGCTAGTTGGACAGCAACGCTGTGCCCTGGCCGAGCCATTTCTTAACCAGGCGCTGAACATTACGCCATACGATTCACGCGCGTCAAAGGCGATCCAGGCGTGCAAGCAAGAGGTGTTCTGAGTGATAAGCGAGCGGAATACTGCCATTAAGAATGAGGAAATGGAGATACACGATTTCATTTGCCCCTCCTCGCTCGATTGTAAGCCCTGGCCCTTGCCCGAATCCAATGCAGGGCGCGCTCGAAGGTGCGTGCCAGCAGTTCGGGCCTGTCCGCCGGGAGGATAGGCCAGGGTGCGGTTCCGGTAATTTCAAGGGCACCGTTAGCCGCCGCGATTCCTGTCACCACGGCCCGCTCCATGTACAATGAAGGATGTGCGTAGCGCACCCAATCCCCACAGGCCCACAGGCCCGGCCAGGGCGTTTCGACGCCCAGGTGCCGATCCGTCAGGCCGATGCTGAACAGTGAGTGGGTGGCTTCGTTGCGCCGGATAGATTGTGTCATGTTCGCGCCGCGTAAATCCGGCCACACCCGCGTGAGATCGCGCAGACCGCGCGCCAGCAGCACGGCATCCGGTTCACGCAGCAGTTCCGGCGGGCCGTAGACATGG
>DATGFK010000391.1:0-5080 GCA_035309185.1 Aggregatilineales bacterium | reverse complement strand
CTGGATAACTATTTTCAAACCCGACGCGAACATCCTCTACTCGGACATGCCTCGCTGCACGCCTCACTCATTGAAGGTGGGACTGGGCTTTCGACGTACCCTCCGAAATGTACGGTTCAGATTGAGCGCCGATCTCTCCCTGGCGAGACGCTGGAGACGATCCGCGATGAGATCGTGGCTATTCTCGACGACCTTCACGCAGCCGATCCCCAGTTCCGGGCCGAATTTGAAATCTCACTTTTCCAGCCAGGACTGGAAACGCCCCTTGATGATCCGCTGGTTATGACGCTATCCCAAGCGATGCAGCAGCGACTCAACAACTCAGATGAACCGCCGACTCCAGCCGGTGTGTCGTTCTGGATGGACTCTGCGTTACTGGCGCAAGCCGGAATTCCAACCGTGATTTTCGGGCCGACCGGCGCTGGCGCCCATGCTGACGTCGAGTGGGTCGAACTATCCAGCATAAGCGCCTGCATTGATGTGTTGATGGCAACCGCACGGGCCTTTTGTGGATAACTCACTTCAATTCATTTGAGGCGAGGCGATTACCTGGAAACGACTACACGTATTGATAACCAGGCGGGTAAGCCTCCGGGTCTGGTGCTTAGTTTCTTTCAAATTGGGCATGAGGAATCAATGGCGACCCCGAAGGGCCGCCTGTAGAAGTCGAAATTATAGGAGCGAAAGCCGAACCGCGTTACTTCGTCGTGTTCGATTCCGCCTGCGTCTTGTCACCGACAGTGACGTTCAGGTCGCCCTTGCCGTCCCATGTGCCATATTCGATGTAAGCTTGCTGGCTAGGATCAATGGACAGGCCGTCGTGGGTGAAGACATCGTGAGCGTTGGTATCAATCCGGTCAACCTGGATCGCGTATGTTGTGGTCTTCTCGCCGCTGCCTGTGGTTTCAATGCCCAGACGTCCTTTGCTCTCGTCCAGGGTAATCGTGACGGTGCTGCCTGGCTGCACATCGGCGCCCTTCACGTTGAATTCCCAATCTGCGCCGCTGTGTTGCAGACCAACGACCAGGTTAGGGGCTTCATCGCCGCTCGGCGTATAGGTGATTTTCGTGCCATCTGGCGAAAGGATAAGCGTGTCCTTTTCGCCCGGCTTCACGTGAATATCTTCAACGGCCAGGTCGTAACCAGGACCAATGAGCGACACGCTGCTAACTTCATCTGTCTTGACGGCAGAGCCATCAATGGTGATTGTGACCGCCGTTCCTGTTGGAATAAAGTAGTCTGGTTCCGGATTGTCCTTGAACAGGTTATCACTGACTCCAGGAATAAATGAGTCGCCAGGAATCTCACTGTAGAACTGTCCGCCCTGGTAGCCAAGCCGGTGCCCCTGGGCGTCCGTGAGGAGCAAGTCTGTGTCGTTTTCTTCACTGGTGGTTTCCAGGCTGATTTGGTAGTTGTCCGCCTCTGTCTGCGCGGCGCGGTTGCCCGTGATGAAGGCTACCTGCTGTAAGCCCGAAGCCGCCTTGACCTGGGTAGAGGGATCGTAAGCTTTGCAAAATACACACGGCAACTGGCCCAGACGCGGCGAGATGGGCGCCAATTGCAGGGTGAGTGTGCTGGCATCGCCTTTATAGACTGATTCCGGGACAGTGGGATCGGTTGCGGCAAGATACGTCCATGTATTGGCGTTCGTATCTACCTCGACGTAGCGGTTACCATCCTTCGGCCAGTTGTTGTCGTAGACCATAATACGCTCAATACCATTGCCCATATCCAGCACTTCGTAAGGTGAGACGGCATGGCCTCCCTTGTAGCCAGGCTGGAAGATATGGACGACGTAATATTCTTTCTTGTCTTTCATAGCCTGCACCAGGAAGTTCACAATATCTTTCGGTGACTTGTCTTTGATGCTGGCATTGGCAATGACTTTCAGGAATTGCGTCGAGAACCAGTAGGCGATTTCGCGCTGGAGTTTCGAGTTGCTGTCGAAGGGCAGGGCAGTGGGTGAATCCTGGCCGAAGTCAGCGGGTTTCAACTGCCCTGAGTAAAACAGTTCGCTCAGGACAGCCATGCCTTCGCAGTGACCGCCATTCATGCTCCCATTGAATGTGTCCATTATCTGCTGAACCTGCGGAACCAGGTCACAGGTATCGCCGTTCAAGCGGGCACAGGCGGCATCACCAAACAGTCGGCGCATGTCTGCTGGAGTCAGGTTGGTGACTTTGGGATCGCCGCCATAGTTGGAAAAACCGAACCCATTGCCGTCCGGGCGGAAGCCGACGTCTGCCAGGACAGTGCCGCTGCTTTGCTGTGCACTGGCGCGGTTGGTTGCGCCAAAGGCTAAAACCACAGCAAGGACAAGGAGTAGGGAAAGAATCCGGTGGAACGTGCGAGAGTACATAGTGTTTTCCTTCGTTGTGAAAAGTTGGATTTTGGGGAACAACCCTATCCTAGCATAGGTTGCGGGTTGCGCAAATGAGAGCTGGCCCACCCTGCCAGTATACAATTCGCGATATTTGAGCAGGATGAATCGGGTTAAGCCGAATAGACTCTAGTCTCAGCAAAAATGACTCCCGATCCAAACGCACGCTTTCTCCTCACGCTGGTCGGGTCAGGAGGATCAACAGTAGACCCAGTACCAGGAAGAAGATCGCCGCCGTCTCCCAGGAGACTCTCGGTCTGACGGCATAGTCAATGGTTTGCATCTGCGGACGCAAGCCGTCCGTCCGTACAAAGAGTTCAATCGAGCGGTGATTAGCCGGCCCCACCAGTCGGCGTTTTTTGGGTACGACTTTGATCGGCTGTGTGACTGTTTGGCCGGGACCGATGAGCGTGCGAACACGGGCAGGCAGTGTCACAAGTGTGTTGGCTGGTTCGCGGATTTCCAGAATGTAATGCCGTTGGCTGTTGCCCTGGTTCGTGATGCTCACGTTGAAGCCGCTGATCGTGGTCTCAATCTTCGACGCGAAATCGTAATAAGGTGCAACATGAAGCAGTCCTGACAGCGAAGTCGTCTGGCGTTCGTTCTGGCGCGGCGCAACAATGAGCACGTAATCGTAGGTCGTTGCTGCACTGGAAGGTGCGCGCGGCGGGTGGAAGGTAATGGATCGCTCGGCTTTCACATTTGCGGGGATAAAGATCGGGAATGGCGCCATCGTGAACCATTCCGGTTCTACACCCTTTACATTAAGTATGTAGTATTTATCTACATTGCTGTTGTTGCTGATCTCCACCCGAACAATTGCCGCGCTGCCAGGTTCGACGATGGCCTCCGAAGGAGACAGACGTACCAGAGCGTTTTCACCGGTGATTCGACCTTCCACGGCTCGCGGGGCGTGCAGCGCGAGCCGCCGCCCAATCCCGGCGGGTGACTTGGCAAGGCGCAGTGTAAGCCAGAATGGGCCGACTTTCACCGACTGAGAGGACGGCCATTCCGCCATCATGCTCTTTTCAATCTTATCGTCACCAATATACATTCCATTCAAGCTACCCAGGTCCGCCACGATAATCTGACCATCTGGCAAGCGATCTATACGTACATGCTGGCGTGACACGCGCGGATCATCGAGTTGCAGATCGCAGGCCGCATCACGGCCCACAGTCAGCGATGGCTTCTCGAATGGCATTCGCCATGACAGGCCCTCAAATGGGGTCACAATGATAATGTCGTCCGCACCCTCGCTGAAAAGGTCAACGGGAATGGCCGGGCGATCCAGCGCGGGCAGCACATCGAAGATGGTAGCCGGGCCATTACTTACGACGGCATTCGGAGAGAGAGTTCCGCGCGATATACCGGCCACCGATAACTGCCGGATGGATTTTTCAAGCGCTTCCAATTCCCGTGCAATCTCGCCCGCAGTTTCAAAGCGATCATCGGGGTCTTTCAACATGCAGCGGTGGATGATACTGACCAGGCTTGGCGGAGTGTCCGGGCGCAAGTCCTGGAGACGCTCCGGTTCCCCCTGGGTATGCATCAGGATCATGTCAAAGGCTGAGGTTGAGCCAAATGGCGGCATCCCCGCGACCAGTTCATACAACATCACGCCGAGCGAGTACACGTCACAGCGCTGGTCTATAACCCCACCCCTGAACTGTTCGGGGGCCATATAGGTCAGTGTGCCGAGTAGTTCGCCGCTCGCGGTGATAGGCCCTACCACGTCCACGCGCTTCGCCAGACCGAAGTCTGTCAGGACGGCGCCCGTACCACTGATCTGTGTAGCCGGGTTCTCAACTGCTTTAAGAAGCACATTGTCGGGTTTTACGTCACGGTGGATAATGCCATGTTCGTGGGCATAATGAAGCGCCTGGGCAACCTGCCGGGTGATACTGACAATTTCCCGCAGATCGAGGAATTTACGTTCGCGAAGATGTTCATTGAGGCGTTGGCGGAGCGTCCCGCCTTCAATATATTCCATGACCAGGAACAGCCGCCCTTCACGGAAAGCGACCTCAAAGACCTTGATAATGTGAGGGTGGTCCAGGACGGCGATGGCTCGCGCCTCGGCCAGGAAACGACTCTGGAAGTCGGGTTTGCTGGCAAGGTGGCTGTGCATGAGTTTCAGCGCGACGGGCCGCTCTAGCTGGCTGTCCAGCGCCTTATACACCGTACTCATGCCGCCAGTTCCCAGGACTTCCAGAATGTCGTAGTGGTCTATTCGCTGCGGTTGATCTGTACTCATGGTATTCAGATTTGTCGTCGTGGAGTTTAATGGTAGCATGTTTATATGAATCTCGCCCTGGCGTACTGTCGTCGCCTGGTATACACTGACATCCTATGTATAGCATAATCCAAGCCAACGCCGCCATTCATCATGTTCTTATAACATTTGTGACTATGCGCGCAATTCAAACGCCCACTGATCAACCAGGAACTGTACCGCCTACTGCGCTGGCTGACGTGATCCCGGCTCTGGTAATCGTTGTCGTGGTTATTGGCGTGTTTGTTCTGCCGGTTGCTTATTATGCCCTGCGCCGTCCGGGCGGCCCCACGCGATCTCTGCTGCTGGTCAGCACGGACGAAAGCGCACGCGATATGGTGATCCGGGCTGCCAAGCGCGCCGGATACCGCGCGCTGATCGCCTATCGCTACGAAGATGGCCTGGAAAAACTGCGCCGGGACAGA
>DATGFK010000390.1:0-6953 GCA_035309185.1 Aggregatilineales bacterium | reverse complement strand
CCTGACCGGGTGCAGGTGCAGGATCAGGTCGTTGAGTACGCGCCGGACGTTGGATCGTTCGTCCAAATGTTCGATGTGTTCGTGTTCAACCACCGGCGTCACCCTGAATCCATTCAACTATCCTTCGCGCAGCGGAAGCCAACATACCAGCTTCGCTCGGATGGCGTCAGGCGGAACCGCTTAGAAGAGCTTGTGCCGTAATCTATGTAGCTACCCATTCCACCCCGGTAAACACGGCGGCTGGTAGTGTCGCTGGGGTTTTCGCGTCCATCGGCGGCATTGTACGGATAGGGCAGGTAGATGCTGTTGACCCAATCCCAGCCGTCGCCCGCCAGGTCATAGGCGCCGACCCACGAGACTCCACCGGGCTTGCTGCCAACCGGAGCCAACTGGTTTTTGAAGTTGGCGTCGTAAACCAGGTTATCGGGGTTGAATTTATCGCCCCACGGATAGATCAGGCTGTCAGGGCCTCTGGCTGCGTATTCCCATTCGGCCTCGGTAGGCAAGCGTGACCCACGCTTCACGCAGAAGTCGCGGGCCTCGAACCAGGTCAGGTTATCGCGCGGGCGGTCTGCGCCGGGGAAGGCCCCATCCGATCCATACTGGCTGTTGGTCACTTTATAGCGATCAATCCAGAAGGGCTTGTCGAAGCAGATTTGCTGCACCGGCATTTCGTCGCGGCGCCCGTTGTCGCTGCCCATCATGAAGCAGCCCTGCGGCACTTCGACCATCTCGAACCCGTTAACTTTCTGGCTGACCACCTGCCAGGCCGTGTTACCCGGCACAGGAGTTGGCTTGTTCAGGTCGGCGTACTGCGAGTCGCAGCCAGCGAGGAGCACGGCCAGAAGGCACACACTGATCAGAGCCCACAGGCTTGGTATAGCGGATTTCATGCCGCTGATCGTATAAGGGCTGATGGATTCGAGCAAGTAATGTTCGTTAGGGAATTCCCTGACATTGCTCATGTGCTTGTTATCGTGTCCTGATCATCAGCACGGCGGTGTTGAACGCCATCATGGCACTGTTTGTTGGCTTGCAACGGTTGGGGCTGTGAGATTGTCCTAGCGAGGGTATCGGCCTAATTCGATCAAGGCGTTGCGTTCAGCGAGACGCCGAGGCGTGTTCATTTGCAATAAGCGGGCTGTGGCTCGTCCTTGGGGCGAGATTGGCTGGATTAGCCCGCCATTGAGGGAGAAGTGTTCTTCCCACTGATCGCGTTCAGGGTGGAACAGCAGTACAGGTTCATCACTTTCGGGGTCTATTGAGGCCAGGTCGCTGCCTTTATGACGGTTACAATCGAAGCAACTCAGACAGAGATTCTCGACCACGGTTTGGCCCCCATGTTTTTCAGCCACAATATGGTCAACTTCGTGCGGCTTATATGCGTCCTCATCATGGATCAGACAATATTGGCAGCGGCCACGCGCCCGCTGATAGACGAGATTGCGCAATCTATCGGAGATATACGTCACGCCTGTTTCAGCCTGGCATGTGCGCGAATCTTCAGCCTGCGCATTAGATGTTCAATCTGCTCGAATTCATCGAGTTCGGCATGTTCCTGAGGTGTGAGTTGCCCATTGCGATTGGCTTCTAACAATGTGCTGATACGAGCCTGCGTCATTTCTGAAGGTCGAAAAGCGATAATTTGCTGAGGGGTCGGTGTAGAAGTGAGGAATTCGAGCACTTCCTCATAGGCGCTCAGACGTACGATAGCCATTGCAGAATCCTCCTATGAGGATGATTCTAACAGCAGTTGGCGACATTCGTCAGGGGTGCGTCGAAAACACGATCAGAAGCCTTGCCAGATTTGCTTGCCGTCCATAACAGCAGCAATTTGTTGCGGAAAAACCAGGATGTCAATCGGTTTGCCGATGAACCCGGCAAAGCCCTTAGCCTGCGTTTTGGGAATTGCCGTGGAGGCGTCGGAGGCGGATACGGCAACGACGGGTATGCTGGCTAAAGCTGGCACCTGGCGGATCGCGTCATAAATATCGTAGCCAGTAACGTTATTGGGGAAATTGAGGTCGAGCAGGATCAGATCCACGGGCGCGAACTTCAGGAGGCGGCTGACCGTGTCGCGGCCCCAGCGCTCGAACTGCGTCTGCGCATTGCACTGGCGCAGCAGAATCTCCATGATGGTCAGGTTTTTGGGATCATCTTCAATAATGAATATTCGTTTATTGGTCAGCTTCATAAGAAAGCTCCTGACTTACGATCTCCAATTCGATATTCGATTAACTGCACGCAGCGCTGAACGGCAGCCCATTGCCTGATCTAACCGGTGGTGCTGCCCATATCCCAAACCGGCTCACCATTGAGAATCTGCCGGAGCTGATCCGGAAAGCGATCCGCCTGCAAGGGTTTTCCGATGAAGCTGTGAAAGCCCAGGTCTTGCGCGGTATCCATCTGGCTGGTATGCACGGTACAGGCCACAATCGGTACCATGATACCCATTTCCTGTTTTAATATCTGAAGCACCTCGAAGCCATTCGTGGAAGGCAATTCGAGATCGAGAAAAATCACATCCAGCCTTGCCAGGCTTTGCAGCGTCTCCGTGAGGGCGCTGGGGTCGAGGACGCCCGTGCTGGTGACGTCTTCCAGGGCCAGTAACTGAGCCAGGACTTTCATGTTCCTGGGATCGTCCTCGATAATCAGTGCATGTGCGATTGCCATGTGCGTCTGGTGTCTCCTCGTTGAAATGTGCTGGCCGGAAAGAACGCCGTTTAGAGCAGTAGCAGTCTACTGAATTCTATAAGACGTGCCACACCTTCTCACCCTGGAGAATTCGCTCGACCAGGGCTGGAAAGACGTTCTGGTCTATCGGCTTGGCAAGGCCACCGTTGAAGCCTGCCCGATGCAATTCCTCAACTTCTTCGCTCATGACGCTGGCGGTCAATGCGATCACGGTGGAATCCGCGTAAAAGGTGTCGGCGCGCAGCATTTTCAGAATTGTAAAACCATCATACGGCTTCATGTGAATGTCCAGGAAAATCAGATCGGGCCTGGCAGACAGCGAGGCCAGTTTCGCCATAAAGTTTGTGCTGTCCTCAAAGATCGTCAGATGCGCATAGCCCATCGTCTTCATCAGAACGCTCATGATGCGACGGCTGAGCATGTCGTCTTCTACGTATAGGATCATGGGTTCAGGCGGCATGGGCAGTGCCAATCACCGTACTGTAGCACGTCTTCAATGGACTCACGCGCGCTCCTGTTTAACGCTTACGTCTCGAACCATCGCCAGCAAGCTCTCAGAGCGTATCGGCAGGGACACGTAAAAAGTGGCGCCCTGTCCGGGGACGCTGTCCAGCCACAGGTGTCCGCCGTGCGCTTCGGCCAGGCGCCGGGAGATGGGTAGCCCCAGGCCGGTTCCGCCGCCGTGCCGCAGCCCACTTTCTGTCTGACGGAAAATTTCAAAGACCGCCTCATGGTCGCCCGGCGCGATGCCGGGGCCGGTGTCGCGCACGTAAAAGAGAATGTCGCCGTTGCTGCGCTGCGCGCCGATGGTGACGGTGCCCTGCTCGGTGAATTTGCAGGCATTGGAAACCAGGTTCAACATGATCTGCCGCACGCGCCGCTCGTCGCCAACGATGGCGGGCAGATCGCTCTCCACTTCGGTTTCCACCTTGACTGGCTTGTTTTCGATGAGCGACTGCGCCATCTGGTTGACCCAGGCCACGACCTTGCCGGGTTCAAGATTGGATTCGACAAAGAGCCTGAGCGCGCCGGATTCGATCTTGGAAATGTCCAGCACATCGTTGATCAAATTAAGCAGATGTTTGCCGCTGTCCACCACGTTATTCAGGGCATCAATCTGCTCCGGCGTGACCGGCCCCATGATGCCCCTGGCGATGAACTGCGCGAAGTTCAGGATCGCGTTGAGGGGCGTTCGCAGTTCGTGCGACATGCTTGCCAGGAATTGCGACTTGACCTTGTTGGATTGTTCGGCCTCGTGGCGTGCTCTTTCCGCCTCTGCGAACAACTGCGCGTTGCGGACGGCGATACCAATCTGGTCGGCCAGGGCTGTCAGGACGTTCAACTCTTCCTTGCCAAAGCGGTTGGGCATTTCGGACTGCAAATCAAAAACGCCCAGGACTCTTTCGCCCAACAACATGGGGATGGCGAGTTGAGAGCGCGTTTTGGGCAGAATCGGATTCGGGGTGAACATCGCGGCGTTCGACACGTCCTCAACCGTTACGGCCTGGCGGGTACGCGCAGCCTGCGCGACGATGCTCGACTGATCCTCCATCGGAATCGCTTGCGCCATCAATGTGTGCGGAGCGTCTGGTTCAGCGTTGGCCGTTGCGACGTGAGTCAAGTGATGAGTCTCACTATCAACGAGAAAGACGGACACAGAATAGAAATTGAAACTCTGTGCCGCCAGCGTCACAACCTGTTCCAGCAGCGCGTGAATATCCAGCACGGTGGTGATCTGGCGGGACACATCTGCGGCGATGTGCAGGTCGCGGGTGCGGTCTGTGACACGCTGTTCCAGACCTTCCAGCGTTTGGCGCAGTTGGAGCCGCATCCCGTCAAAAACACGGGCCAGCTCTCCGATTTCGTCCTGACTGGTGACCTGCACGGGCTGCGAAAGATCACCCTTGCTGAACGCCTGCGTGGCCTTCGCCAGCGCCTGGATAGGCTCGACAATCCTGCGGACAGCCAGTAGCCCGCTCAAAACGGCGATCAGCAGCGCGACGCATGTGACCAGCACGACAATTAGCGCGGTCTTCACCGTAGGGGCCAGCGCATCATCAGCCGATTTTTCGGCCACGACCGTAAAAAGTTGGTTGCCGAAACGTAAATCCTGCGTAAACAGCAATGCATTGGGGTTATCCAGGCCGCGCTGGATACCTCCTGCCTGCGCACCTTGAGAGGGATCGAAGTATGTTCCCTTCAGCACAACCGACGGGTTACGGTGTGAAACAACCCGGTGATTGGCGTCCACGATATAGACACTTTCACCCGTACCCAGGTCAACACCTGCGATCAGATCCCATATTTTCTTGACGCGCGCGTCGGCGACCAGCACTCCCTGGAAGGTTTCACCGCTGGCAAGGATGGGTACGGCGATGGTGATGTGGGGCTGTCCAGTCAACTCGTCGAACGTGATGGGGCTGTAATAAGTTCGACTGGTGGCTTGTGGTGCGAAGAACTCAGGTGACGATGCAAGGTTGGTCGCTGGCGCGCCTGCCGTTACCGCGATGGAAGACAGGTGAATTTGCACTTTCCCCTGCCCGTCAAGCAGGGTCAATTGGTCAAAATTGCCTTCGTATGACAGCAGTTGCTGCAAAACCTGGTTTTGTTCATCAGCGGGCAGCGCGGCAAGACTATGAACCTCCGTGACGACCCGCAGTTCTTTTTCCAGTCCGGCAATGAAGTTAGATACATCAGCCGCTACGCGATCCGCCAGTTGGTGCTGCGAAGTGACGATGTCCTGCTGCTGCTGCTGGTAGTCTTGCCAGCCGAGGATCAAGGCCACCAGGAGGAGCGGTATCGTCGCCAGGGCAATAAAGAGGATGGTTATTCGGGAACGGATACTTTTGAACATGGTCGTCTGCCTCGTGCCTGGCTGTGCGGTGGGTGACTCCGGGTCTCGTTTTGATGGCAGCTAGGACTGCGGCAGCCACTTATTCCACACGTCAGGATGCGCATTGATCCAGGTCAGTGCAGCCTCCTGGGGCGTTTTCTTGTCCAACTGCACCATCGCCAGCATCGCAATTTGATCCTGATTGGTGTAATGGAAGTTTTCCAAAAATTGATAAGCTTGCGGCGCGGCAGCCTTTAGGCCCGGCCAGTAAATTTTGAACAATGCATCGGCAGGATAGTCGCAGGCGACGCCCCCGGCGGCGGCTTTGGCGTAGCAGTCGGCGCTGTACGGCGGCAGGTTGACCTCGGTCAAGTCATAGGTAATGTAAGCCCAGTGCGGCGTCCAGAAGTAAAAGAGGATAGGCTTCTGCTGTTTGTACGCAGCGTCAAGCTGGCTCAGGATTTCACTTTCGGCATTTTTTACGTCTGCGACACGCACCACCTGCAAGGACAAGCCCAGGTTGTGGATGATGTCGCCATCATACTGCGCCCAGCTTGGATCGCCCGCCAGGAACTGCCCAGAGCCCACGTTCGTCTTATCTGTGGCAAAGAGCGCCGCATTTTTGGGGTCAGCGAAGCCCTTCCAGGTAGCCAGTTCGGGGTGCGCCTGGACGACGTAAGTCGGCACGTACCAGCCGATCTTGCCGACTACGCCCAGACTGCTGCCGCGCTGAACGGTCTTGGCGGTTTCGATGTAGGACTGTATCTCCTTTTCGTGTCCCGACGGCCAGACTTCCAGGCTGGCATAGGCATCGCCTTTGGCAAGCAAAGCCCACTGTTCGTTCTCATTGACGTTCAATATCTGCGTCGAATAGCCCAGTTTGTTCTGGAGCAGATAGCTGGCGACTGCGACATTGACCTCGGAGCCAACCCAATCATTGGCAATCAATTTGATCGTGCCTTTTCCGCTGTCTGCCGTTCCTTGCTGCGAGGAGGACGCCGCCGTGCCGGGCGCTGTAGCAGCCGATGGAGTAGCCTGAGAAGTGCCGCCACAGGCAGCGAGAAATGCGGCGAGAACGGCGCCAATCAGGATTATCAGCGATGGATGGTGACGTAGCGGCATGAATTGCCTCCCATTAAATCTCTAGCGTGGTATGGCTGACGATGACTTCGGTCAATAATCCCTTGAGAAAGGCAAATCAATGTTGAGATTTGATCAATAGTATATAGAGTTTTTATCCTTTTTGATCATGTTCATAGGTAATTGCGCCAGGAGACTGCCGTCTTTAGGGGGCAGAGGAATGGCGTTGCCTCCATTCCCCTTGACCTTCTGGTGTTGGACAAGATAGAACGGATGGGTGATAATAGAGGCAATGAAACTCGTCGCCCAGCTCAAACTCCAGCCTTCGCCTGAACAGCGAGAACTG
>DATGFK010000389.1:0-3407 GCA_035309185.1 Aggregatilineales bacterium | reverse complement strand
CCCATAGTCGTCCCAACTATCCTTCAACTCCCGACCGCGCTTCCTGCCACTACGGATATGCCGATCCCGACGAATACGCCTGCCGTCGTTCAGCAGAACTGTACCCCACGCAGCGACTGGTCGTACCAATACCGGGTTGTTTCGGGTGATACGCTGTCCCGAATCGCACAGCTTATTAGCAGCACTGCCGATACGCTGGCTTCGGGCAACTGCCTTGTCAGCGCGAATTCAATTTTCGTCGGGCAAGTATTGCGCGTTCCTGCAATCGTGCCGAATGTTCCGAATAATCTCCACCGGATTAGTTTTGATACCGGCACTTCGACTATTACGCTCACGGGAACAGCTCCTGCCAGTGATAGTGATTTCTGGGTACTTACCATCCTGGGTGGGCAAACCTTATCCGTCCAGAGCACATTTGCCGCGCCCAATATGGTGCTGGTTGTCTATGGTGTAAATGGCGTGGTTCTGCAATCGGATCATGTTGGAGCAGGATCATTCAGCGGTGTGGTGCCCACCACACAGGATTACTATTTGCAAGTGGTCAATCTGCGCCCAGTCCAGACAAGCTACAACCTGACGGTCACTGTTCCACCGCTCCCGGCAACCCTTACAGCACAGCCACCACCGCCAGCAATACCCGGCCCAACCGTCCGACGCATCCAATTCCCGCTCGGCGCGACCTCGGTAGCGGTACAGGGGCAGCTACCCGTCTACAACATTGACGAATGGCTCATCGCGGCCCAGGCTGGACAAACACTCTCTGCCCAATTAGTGCCCAGCAGCGGTCAGGGTATCATCTTCGTATATGGTGCAAACGGTGTGGTGCTGCAAACACCTCAGCAGGGGACAAGTTCATTCCAGGCTGTGCTGCCCACGACGCAAGACTACCAGGTCTACGTCGAAGCCATCACAAATAGCGGTTTGAACTACACGCTCAACATCACCATTCCACCCCTGCCGTAAATGGTTCGTGTCATTTGCAAAGGCGACGTACAGAGGGGGAAGCAATGATCATTTGGGGGACAAAAGGACGGATCAAGGATGTCGGGTCAGGTCAATTTCTATGTCCGAGCTGTCGGGCTGTTCGTATGTATAAGCATAAGCACGCAGCACGTTACTTCACACTGTATTTCATCCCACTCTTCAAGATCAAAGACCTGGGCGAATTTGTGGAGTGCCAAACTTGTGGCGGCACGTTCAAAACCACCGTACTGCAACTGATGACCAAGGCAGCCGCTACGCCCAAAGTCACTGTTGAACGCGCTCCCGGCCCGTTACCTGACGATTCACACGAAGACATGCCCAGGGGATAGGCGATTCTTATCCAACCCGATTGAAAAATCCTGGCGCTTGTTTCGGTGCGGCTGGACGGATTATGGATTCGTGCTTTCTGGACGCAATGCAGCCAACTGCTCAAATAGATGACGTTCTTCGTCAGTCAGGTGCGTGGGGACCTGGATCAGCACGCGGGCGTACAAATCGCCTTTTTCGTCGGGATGGCGGAGCTTGGGCATTCCACGTCCGTTGATGCGGATCGTCTTGCCGGATTGTGTTCCGGGTGCAACGCGCACCTTGACTTTGCCTGACAACGTATTGACGTAAGCTTCCCCACCAAGCACTGCCGTGTACATGCTAATTTTGAGGCTGGTGTACAGGTCATCCTCGCGGCGCTCGAAGTTGGGATCGGATTTGACGGAGACAACCAGGTAAAGGTCACCTTGCGTGCCCCCTGCATAGCCCGTTTCCCCTTCACCGCCGACGCGAATTCGCGTGCCATCCGCTGCGCCTGGCGGGATACGGATCGTCTTCTTCTTTCCGGCCCGGTTCAGGACACGCTCGGTTCCTTTGAAGCCTTCCTCAAGCGTGATCTCAACCGGCTGTTCGAGATCGCGCCCCTTGATCGGCTGGCGATAATTCTCGCGGGTACGCCCACCGCCGAAAATTTGGGAGAAAAAGTCGGAGAAGTCCGCCCCGCCCGCGTCATAATCTGTACGATAGGCGCCGCCCTGTGCGTAATCGCCCCAGTTGAAGCCGCCCTGTCCGCCATTGCGCTGCCAGGCCTGGTAGTTTGACCCCAGTTGATCGTACTTGGCGCGTTTGTCGGCGTCGCTCAAGACTTCATAAGCCTCATTGATCTGCTTAAAATGCTTCTCGGCATTTTTGTCGTTTGGGTTCATGTCAGGATGAAATTGACGCGCAAGCTTGCGGTAAGCCTTCTTGATCTCTTTTTCGTCGGCGTTGCGCTCGACGCCGAGAATCTTGTAATAATCCTGGTATTCCATCTTTTCAACTCCGAGTGACGGCTCTTACCTTCGTTTGATGTTTGTATGAGCGGGTATGGCCGATTTCAGGCAACTTAATCCACTGTATTAGACTGGATGAAGTTTCGGCTCCTTACCTGGATTCTAGGGTGTCTGCGGAAGTCTGTCAACGGAGGACTACATTTGAAGAATATTAGAAATTCCTCCACGTTTACTCCACGGGCACAGTGTACGCTTTTAATTAAACGCTTCCAAAACAATAACACTTTGGCAATATCTATGTCCTATACTGAAAATTGAGTCAGGGATGCGACGTTAATGTGGAGGAATTCGGTAGTGAACAATAAGACGCTTTTCCATCCGCAGCGTCCTGCGGTGAAGATTGATAGGCGAATTGGCTTTGCCCTCGTATGGATTCTGCTGACCATCATTTTTGGGCTGACAATCTTCCTGGCAGCATTTGGACCTCAACACATGCCGTTCTTCATCCCCTGATCGGACCCATATCAGACGCCAGCGGTGGAGATCAGAGGTACGCACTAATTAGAAGCCGCCTTCTGACGTTGCGACAACGAAGGCAATAGCCTGCTCATGCGTGTGGCTCAGGCTAATAGCCCACTGTGTTAGTCCAAGTTCCGCTGCGATCCGCGCTGCATTTCCATAAAGATTAAGGAACGGTCTGCCCCGGTCATCACCATCCACTTCGATCTCGATCCAGCTTACGTCGCCGATCCCGGTTCCAAGTGCCTTAGCTGCTGCCTCTTTGACCGCGATACGTGCAGCCAGCCTATTCGGCTGGCCTTCGCATTGTTTACGTTCTTTTTCGGTAAAGAACCGCGCGTAAAACCTGTCGCCATAGCGCTCGACAGATTTGCCAACGCGCGCGATGTCCATGAGATCGACGCCGACTCGCAGCATAGCCGCGTTTCAGTCCTGATTGCCGTTGGGGGCGATCTCCGGCCCCGCCACGCCCAAAGCATAGGATAGTGGCGATAGGTACTTCTGAGCAGCGGCTTGCACCTGCTGCCTTGTGACTGCGTTGATCATGTCCCGGTAGTGCCTCAAGTAGTCCAGGCCGAGGCTGTACATTTCCATGTTCAGGATCGAGGAAGCTACGCCTTCATTACTTTCCAGGTTGAGCGGCAG
>DATGFK010000388.1:0-2348 GCA_035309185.1 Aggregatilineales bacterium | reverse complement strand
GGGATGGCGCCACGCTGCGTGCCCTGGCTTGCGTAGCGTTCAACGTCGCTGCGCATGACCCGGCTGGACGGGCCAGTGGGGGCGACCTGCGAGAGATCCACGCCGCGATCCTCAGCCACTTTACGGGCAATCGGTGTAGCGCGAGTCGTATCGGCGGCTGGCTGTGGCTGTTCAGGTCGTGGCGCAGTTTGCTGGGGTGCGGCGGGAGCAGAAGCAACAATTGGTTCCGGCGCTTTAGGGGCTGGAACGCTTTCAGGTTGAGCTTCTGGTTTCGTCTGCACAGCCTGCGCCGATTCGTCAATGACACCCAGCACGTCGCCAATCTTGACATCTTCGCCCTGCTGCCGGGTGATGCGCGTCAGGACGCCTTCTTTTTCCGCGCCGACTTCCAGGTTCACTTTGTCGGTTTCCAGCTCCACCACCGGCTCACCGACTTTTACCGCTTCACCTTCCTGCTTTAGCCAGCGACCAACGGTTGCTTCGACTACCGATTCGCCGAGTTCCGGCACGACAATATTGACAGACATAGCGCCTTATTTCTCCCGAATGAAGCCCTCGAAAACCTTGCCCGGTTCGCCCTGCAATGCCTGCGCGATCAACGTTTCCTGGTTGACCCCGTGCCAGGCCGATGATCCCTCCGCCGGGCTTGAACTGCGCGCCCGCCCCACATAATGCAGCGAACAGCGCCCACCGATCAGTTCCAACAACAGGGGCCGGACAAATTCCCAGGCGCCCATGTTTTCCGGCTCTTCCTGAACCCACGTGACTTCGGCCAGGTTGCTGTAGGAGTCCAGGATTGGCTTGAGATCGTCGCCGGGGAAGGGATAAAGCTGTTCCAGGCGGACAATACTTGTAGACGAGTCTTGTGCCCGCAGATCGCTGGAAACCAGGTCAATGTAGATTTTGCCGGTACACAGCAGCAGCTTCCGGACACTGTCCGGGCGAAGGGACGCCTGTTCGTCGTCAATGACCGGCTGCCAATGCCCTTCGACTAGCTCGCGCGGCGACGAGGCGACCTGCTTGTGACGCAGCAGACTCTTGGGCGTCATGACGATCAGCGGTAATGGATCGCTTTCAAGGAGCGCTGCCTGCCGCCGCAGCAGGTGAAAATATTGCGCGGCGGTGGTGCAATTTGCAATACGCAAATTGGTCTCCGCCGCCAATTGCAAGAAGCGCTCCGGGCGGGCGTTGGAATGGTCAGGCCCGGCCCCTTCGTAGCCGTGTGGCAGCAGCAGCACCAGGGATGGCGTTTGGCCCCACTTCGCGCGGGCCGAGGTGATGAATTCGTCAATGATGGTCTGCGCGCCGTTGTCGAAGTCGCCGTACTGGGCTTCCCAAATGACGAGACGGCGCGGCTCCTGGACGTTGTAGCCATATTCAAAGCCCAGGGCCGCATTTTCCGAAAGCGGGCTGTTGTGAATCTCGAAGGCGGCTTTGGCTTCCGGGATACTTTGCAGCGGGACAAAAATCCCTCCCGTCTGTATATCGTGGAATACGGCATGGCGCTGGTTGAACGTGCCGCGTTCCACATCCTGGCCCGTCATACGGATAGCGATGCCATCGGCCAGGATCGTCGCCAGGGATAATTCTTCGGCGCTGGCCCAGTCAATAGACGCTTCAGTGGGGTTGTCAATAATCTCCAGGCGGCGCTGGTGAGCCTTCTCCAGCTTGCTGTGCATCGTAAAGCCGTCGGGGATTTTTAGCAGCGCCGCATTCAGATCGCGCAGGCGTTCGATAGAAACTGCCGTCCGCGTCCGTTTTGCCGTACCAGGCGGGGCTACCGTCGGCGGCGTCTCCTTCAAGTCACGTTCGGGTTGAAGCGACTCGGACACAGCTTGAAGTTCGGCGTTACGCTCAGCCAGCATCGTATCGGCTTGTTCCGGCGTAATCATGGCCCGTTCAACTAACGTATCCGCCCACAGGCGGCGAACGGTTGGATGCTGTCGAATCTTCTGGTAAAGGACGGGCTGTGTGAAAGCCGGTTCGTCGCCCTCGTTGTGTCCATAACGCCGGTAGCCGATCAGGTCAATCAAAAAATCTTTCTGGAAGGCGGCCCGGAATGCGAAGGCCAGCCTCGCCGTCTCGATGCACGCTTCCGGGTTATCCGCATTGACATGGACGATGGGAATCTTGAACCCTTTGGCAAGATCGCTGGCATAGAGCGTGCTGCGCGAGTCGTCGGGCAGAGTCGTATAGCCAAGCTGGTTGTTAGCGATAATGTGGACTGTCCCGCCCGTCCAGTAGCCCGGCAAGCGCGATAGGTTGAGCGTTTCAGCCACGATGCCCTGGCCCGGAAAGGACGCATCGCCGTGAATGAGCAGCGGAAGGGTGCGGGCCGGATCGAAGTG
>DATGFK010000387.1:0-12128 GCA_035309185.1 Aggregatilineales bacterium | reverse complement strand
CAGCATCAGCGAGTCTCAATTGCCACGCGACGGCAATTATTTCCTGATTGTCACCCGTTTTGGACAGCAGCACGGCCTCACGACAGGCGGCTATTCATTAACCCTGGCGCTGGCAGGAGTCGCCAATGCTGGCAGTGGGCCAAACAATGCTTTCTTGCAGTATAGTGACAGCGTGGTCGGGGAAATCAACGCGGAGCAGTATCAGCAGGTCTACGCTTTCCAGGCCACGCGCGGCGACGTTATCCAGGTGACCATGAAGCGGATCTCTGGCGATCTTGATTCAAATTTGATCCTGGCGGATGCCAACGGCAACCTGATCGCCGTCAACGACGAAGACCCCACTGTCCCTGGAACCCTGGACGCAGGCATCTACAACATTCGGATCGAGCAGTCCGGGACGTACCAGATCATCGCGACTCGCTTTGGCAAGGCGGCAGGCCAAAGCAAGGGCGGGTATTCGCTCTCTTTGACTCTTGTGCCGATTGACCAGTTGGGGAAAAAGCCAGAACAGGCGATCCTCCTAGACAATGGCATGACGCTGAAAGGCGACGTCGATTCGCAAAACGTCCTGCACTTCTACGTGATCGAGGCGCATAAGAACGACGTGTTGACCATCGTAGCACAGAACACACGGGGGAACCTCGACCCCACCCTGGCCCTATTCACCGCTGATCTAAAGCCCCTGGCGACTAATGACAGCGGCGTGCGGGGCACGAATGCGCGAATCAGCGGATATACCGTGCTGGCCGATGGCAATTACATCCTGGTGGTGTCTCGCTTCAACGCCGATAAGGGGATTACGTCTGGCAGTTATGCCGTGTCCCTGGTTGTACATGCGGGCGCGACAGTTGGCGCGGATGGCCGCCTGACCTTGCAGTATGGCAGCGCGGTAAGTGCCATCGTCAACGATACCAATCCCTTGCAGCAGTTCACCTTCGCAGCCGGAACAGGGGATGTCATCAGTGTGGATATGCAGGCCACCTCCGGCGACCTCTTGCCAGAATTGATTCTGCTTGACCCTGCTGGCAAACAGGTCGCCCTGGACGATCCAGGTTCTGGCGAAGCAAAACTCACGCGAATCAAACTGGGCGCGGCAGGAAATTACGTAATTGCGGCAACCCGGCGGGGGCGAGAGAAGGGCACTACGCAGGGCGCTTATATACTGACCCTGACTCGGTAGGGACAGGCGCGTTGGAGGATGTAATACGAAGATCCGTAGAATAAAAAGGTATTCAGAACAGACACTGAGTTTTTTACACAAATTCTAACTCTTGTGCCTCTTGATTTTTACACGAACTGGCCGTATGCTGTTATTGTTCCAAATATCACAAAGGCATTTGAATATGACTGCACAGCCTGTTATCCCTGGCCCCAAGGGGCATTTTGCCCTGGGCAATATGGATGCTTTCAACAAAGACACCTTGAATTTTCTGTTGCAACTGCGGCAGTACGGCGATGTGGCGCGTTTTCGCTTCGGGCCATTTCCTCTGCTCGTCGTTAACGATCCCGATGTGGCGCGCGACGTGCTGGTGACACACGCTGACCAATACTATAAGAATTCTCTGACGAAAGAAATCATGGCTCCGGCCATTGGTAATGGCTTGTTTGTGAGTGACGGTGACTTCTGGAAGCATCAGCGGAAGCTGATCCAGCCTGCGTTCCACAGCAAACGGATCAGCGCCTACGGGCAGATTATGAGCCATTATGCAGCCGACCTTGGCGAAACCTGGCGTGATGGCGAAGCACGCGCCATTGACCACGACATGACTGCCCTGACGATGCGCATCATCGCTAAAACCCTGTTCGACTCGGACATCGCGCACGAAACCCCAGAGGTAGGCCGCGTCATTCGCGAGGTGTTGGCGCTGATCGAAGAGAGCTTCCGAGCCTTGGTTCCCACGCCCTACTGGATTCCCACACCACATAACCGGAAGATGCGCGAAGCAATGAAACGCTTGAGCGCGGTTATTGACGGTTTTATTGTGGAGCGGCGGGCCAGTGGCGAGGATAAGGGCGATTTCCTCTCGTTGCTTCTTACAGCCCAGGATGAAGAGAGTCAGATCATGACCGACGCGCAGGTTCGGAATGAAGCCATGACGTTGTTCGGAGCAGGCCATGAAACCACTGCTGTTACGCTGATGTGGGCGTGGTATCTGCTATCGCAGAATCCGGAGGTCGAGACGAGGCTCCACGATGAACTCAGCCACGTCCTGGCCGGGCGGCTGCCCACCGTTGAAGATTTGCCCGGCCTGCCCTACCTGGAAATGGTCGTTAAAGAGACCATGCGCCTTTACCCGGCAGCGTACATCATCTCGCGTGACGCCAACGAAACAGTGAACTTGAATGGCTACACGGTGAAAAAGGGACAAACGCTGTTTATCAACGTATTTGGCATTCACCGCGACGAACGCTTCTATGCCGATCCGGATCGCTTTGACCCCGAACGGTTCAGCGCGGAAAACGAGAAAAAGCTGCCTAAATATGCCTACATCCCGTTTGGCGGTGGGCCACGAGTCTGCATCGGCAACTCATTTTCGCTGATGGAAGCTCGCCTGCTGCTGGCGACCCTGGCACAGCGCTATAGCCTGTCCGTTGCGCCTGGCTTCAAAGTCGTGCCGGAACGCCAATTTACGCTGCGGCCCAAATTTGGTTTGCAGATGGTGATAAAAGCGCGTTAAGCCTGAGCGTGACAAGGAACAGCGGGCGCATCACGCCTTCGCAGATGCGCCCTAATATTCATCGCGCCTCATGCGCGCATGGCGCGAACCTTCTTGTTAAGCAGCGACAGGATCGCCGTCAGCACGAGCAAAGACCCATTCAAGGCGAAAAGCAGCGTCAGGCTGGTGTTGGCAACGAAGCCCGCCACCGCTGCCGAAATTGGCATCAGGCCCATTGAAGCCAGCATAATGATGCTCATGACGCGGCCCATCATCTCCTTCGAGATGCGCTTTTGTAACCAGGTGATCAGCAGTAAATTAGAAAAGCCCGTACTGGCCCCAACCACGGCGAAGAGAACCGCCATGATTCCAAGCGACGACGTAAATGCGGCAGCGGCTATTCCTACGCCCGCAAACATAATCGTAGACAGTGTCAGTAGACCCATTCGAGTTGGCTTCAGGACGCTTCCACCCACCATTCCAATGAGGGAACCCAGTCCCATTGCGGATAGCAAGATACCCATTGCAACAGAACCCTGTTCTGCGAAGCGTTCCTTCGCCAGAACAGCGGGGCCAACCATCAACGGCCCGGTGAATAGAAAATTCAGTGCCACGACAATAATCAGCAACAGCCCAAGCAGTTCATCCTGGCGGATGTAGGCCATCGCTTCGCGGATGTCGGCCATGATACTGCCATGTTTAGCGGGCTTCGCCTCAGCTTTGGGTGGCATCATGACGAGGAGCATTACGGTGGCAACGGCAAAGGAAATGGTATCCAGAAAGAACGCAAATGAGGTGCCCACAATTTTCACCAGCGCGCCCGCAATGCCTGGCCCTGCCGCCGTAACCATGAGCGCTGTACCTTGCATAGATGCGTTGGCCGATGCGAGCTGATCTTCTGTGACCAGCGCGGGCACGATAGCCATTGCCGCCGGTTGGAAGAAGGCATCCACAATGCCAAAGGCCAGGGAGAAAACATACAACATCCAGACCTGAATCGTATTGGTCAACACCAAAAACGTGAGCAGTCCGGTAATCACGATACGCGACGCATTCGAAAACAGCATCAATACGCGCGGTGTGACGCGATCTGTGAAAACGCCGCCGATCAGCATGAGCAGGGCGCGGGGGATTCCGGCTACCGCCACAATCGTTCCTACGGCAATGGCTGAGCCGGTCTATTGAAGCACAAGCCAGGGCATTGCGACCATGTAGAATTGATCGCCTAGCAGCGAGATGCTTTCCCCGAACCACAGTAAACGTAGGTTGTGGTTTTCAAAGAGGACAAAGCGCCTGGGTTGTTTTGTGGCGACTTCAACGTCGCCTGGGATGACTTTCTCGCTTACGTCCACCAAACTCTCGGCCATCGTGTTATCGCTCCTCGCGAAATTAAGGTTTAGAGAGGTTTACGTGAAACATCGCAAAAAAGTTTCATAATTTATTAAGATTATTAAAGTTATTTTGAAGTTTCATGATATCTTGAATAAAAAAGGCGCACTGGCTGGTGCGCCTTTTTTGTGCTTTCGATTCAGTTGTTCGTGCGTCGGTCAGGCTGAGAACCACTCGAACAGGATCGGCGTAAGCACTTCCAGGTTGACATCGTGTGACTGTCCTTCGAGGGTACGGTGCTGTCCGTGAGGGATAGCCTTCGCCAGTGTTTCTGCGCTGCCTCGCATGAAGGGGATGACGGTGCCGTTCAATACCAGCGTCGGTATTTCTACCTTGGAGGCGCGATTCGTTGGCACGGCGCCATCTTCGCCAAGAGTGGCATTGTCGTAGGCCAGGGTAGGCGCAACGGATTCAAACAGGGGCCACATGGGCGCTTGGCGCATCCCCTGGATGGCCTCGTCAGGAGACCCTACCACCTTCATGAACAGAACAACGGCATCACCCCGGCGATTCGCCGCCAACGCTTCGCCAAGCTGCTTGCCGTATTCCTTCAACCCGTTGCGGGCAGCCGGATCGTTGTTGTAGGGCGGTTCATACATGGCGAGTTTCTTGATCTTATTGCCAAGCTTGATGGCCGCTTCCAGGGCCAGACATCCACCTGAGGACGTGCCAAAGACGAACGCTTTTCCGCCCACTTCTTCGATGAGGGCTTCGATGTCTTCGATCTCGCGATCAACGGAATAAGGCAATGTATCGCCGCTTTCGCCCCGCCCGCGCCGGTCATAGTTGATCACGCTGAAATGCGGTGAGAGCAGTTCGGACAGGTGGCCCATCGGCCCGAATGATCGGTAGCACAGCGCGCCGTCCACCAGAATCAGTGCTGGCCCCTGCCCGCGTCTTTCGTAGGCGATTTTCGTCCCATCTTTTGACTTGACCGTATTCACCACCGAGGTTGTTCCCTTTACCTGCTGCATGAGATTCTCCCTTTTACTTATTCCCGAATTGATAGTACAAGAGCACGACACCTGAACTAAACGGCTGCACTTTGACATGTTTCAGCGTGACGTGATTTCCGTCCGCAAAGAGGCGCTTACCACTGCCCAGGACAATTGGGTGAACGAAGAGGCGAAGTTCGTCCACAAGATTGGCTTTCAGCAGCGATTGGACAAGCGTAGCGCTACCGGTGATGCCGATCTCTCCGCCGGGTTGCTGTTTAAGCGCGTTGATCGTCTCGATCACATGGTCATTGATGATCATTGAATTGTTCCACTCGGCTTTTTGCAGTGTAGAAGAGACAACGAACTTGGGTTGATTGTTCAGCTTGTCGGCAAAACCAAACTCATTGTGGGTCATCTTTGGCCAGGCGGATGCAAAAGTCTCGAAGGTGACTCGTCCCAACACCAGAACGTCCGATGCGAGGTTTTGTGCTTTGATGGCCTCGGCCACGTCTTCGCTCTGGTAAGGGAAAACCCACTTCTCCGGCGCCTCCATCACCCCGTCCAATGACATGAACTCCCACACGACGACTGGTCTCATGGTTGTTCCTTCTTCCGCGCTAATTACAGGCCGAACATTGATATGATACGACCATGATAGCAGATTAGAACGGCTGCGTATTGTACAAAAACGACAGGGGAAGTCGGTCAGAGGACTTGATCTGTGCCGGAGTTTGTCCGATCCAGCGCTTGAGTGATCGCGTCAGATGAGGCTGGTCGAAGTAGCCTGCCTGATCCATCGTGTCCAGGATCGACATGCCCTGCGTCAAGAGGATCGTGGCATAACGGGCGCGTTCAATCTGGCTAATGGTGGTCTGAGTCAAGCCGGTCGAGCGCAAGAAACGGCGCTGAACCGTGCGTGGCGAGACCTTATTCGACTCGCCTTGCAGTGCGGCGCCTACCAGGGGATCGCTTACCAATAGCCCGTCCCGCACAAGCCTGCCTACAAAGGTCTCGACATTTTCATAATCGGGGAATTGCCATGAACTGCCATGCAGCCAGAAGGTCTTACTGCTAGCTTCCGGCAAATTGAGATCGTGGCGATCCATCACCATTTGGGCAGGAAAGTCAGGCATGAATGCGCCAGCCCTGAATTGGACGCCAATAAATTCAGCATCGGAAGGACAGATTGCCGGAGATGCTCTGATTTCTGGCCCGCGCACGGTCATGGTCGTCTTGCCCTGATAGCGAGTCACCACTATACTGCAATGGCGCTCGGCGATTGAGACAAATGGCAAAGTATCTTCGCTGTGGGTGCGCCAAACTCTCTCGATAAAAGGCGAATCCGAAGGCCGCGCTTCACAGGACAGGTACATATTTTAACCCCAAAGAGGCTCACACAGAGACATACAAATTGTAGCACAACTGTTCTCTTTTTCAAATAGACTCAAATCTTATTTTGATTTCACGATCTGAGCGCATATTCCAAAAAACTCTGCCTTCCGTTAAAATTGCAGAGGAATGAAAAAAGGTGTTTGGAATGGCTCATCATCACGATCATGATCACGCGCCGGTAAATTATGGTCGGGCGTTTGCAATAGCGGTCGGCTTGAACCTGGCTTTCGTGGGCATCGAAGTGTTCTATGGCGGACTATCGCACTCGCTGGCGTTGCTCGGCGATGCGGCACACAATTTTGGCGATGTCTTTGCACTCGTGCTGGCCTGGGGCGCGAGCATCCTGGTCAAACAGCATTCGACTATGCGTTACAGCTATGGGATGAGACGCACGTCGATCCTGGCAGCTCTCGTCAACGCGGTGATTCTGCTGCTGGTGACGGGTGGAATCGCCTGGGAAGCCCTGCAACGCTTCCACCAGGCCGATCAGGTCAGTGGTTCGACAATCATGTGGGTTGCAGCTTTAGGTATCATCATTAACCTCACCAGTGCCCTATTGTTCTTCGCAGGCCGCCAACATGATTTGAACCTGCGCGGCGCATTTCTCCACCTGGCTTCGGACGCCCTCGTCGCCGTGGGCGTTGTGATCGCAGGCGCCCTGATTGCCCTGACCGGTTGGCAATGGCTCGATCCCCTCGTCAGTCTCGCCATAGCGGGAGTAATCCTGATTGGAACGTGGGATCTGCTGCGCGGGGCACTCAATTTCGCCCTGGATTCCGTACCGGAGGGCATTGATCCTGGCGAAGTACGCGATCACCTGCTGCGCTTGCCGGGCGTGGCTTCGCTGCACGATCTTCACATTTGGGGCATGAGCACCACGGAAACAGCCCTGACGGTTCACCTGGTCGTACCCGATTCAACGTGTTCTGATTCGTTTCTGGCCCAGGCTTCCGACGAACTGCACGACACGTTTGGAATCGAACACGTCACGCTCCAGCGTGAAACAGGCGATTCCGCGTATCCCTGCCGCTACTGTGTCCCGGCTGAAAGTCGCCACCGGGTTTAGCCATCGGGTTATTTGGCCTCCCCGGCAAAACCGGGTGGCGAAGCGTTCCAGTGCGCTATGGTTTCGCGGATATGCTCAGCCGTCAGTCGCAGCAGGTTGTCAGCAGGCTCCGCGCTGGCAGCCGGAGCGGAGGTGGATCGGGCGCGCAACTGGCTGGCTGCCGTGTCCAGAACATCGAAAGCTGCGGCGGGCAAAGCACGGTCGGTAATATGCCCAATGGCTAAACTAACAGCAGTTTCCAATGCCTCGTCGGAAATTTCGATCCCGTGATGTTCTTCGTATGACTTTTTGCTGCCCCGCAGCATAGCGATGGTTTCCTCGGCTGAAGGCTGCTTCACGTAAATTGGCTGGAAGCGCCCGGCCAACCCTGGATCATTCCGCTGCCACTGCTGGTATTCTGCGTCAAGCATTTCCCCGATGAAAGATACCTGGTGCTCATCGCTGGCAGCTTTAATGAGCATATCGAAGTGCAATTCGTAGCGGGTGCGTGAACCGGTCATATACTTCAACAGGTCGCTCAAAAACAGGATACTGGGCGTTTTGCTGAGTTCCACGAGCAGTTGCCTGACCAGATCGTCGTAGCCCGTCTGCGATGTGGCCTTGTTGTTCATCACCAGCGCGCTCAAATCAAGCTGAAGAAGGCGTTTGCCGTGAAGGTCAGGCGGAACGTGGCCGCTGTTGATTCGCTGGGCAAGGCCCTCCACAATAGTGGTCTTGCCAACGCCTGCATCACCGATCAATATCGCGTTGTGATTGGTCAGTCGCGCCAGAATAACGATCAGCCGCTCGATCTCGGCGTCCCGCCCGGTGACGGGATCGAGCCGGGCTGCTTTCCCTTGAAATAAAAGGTTAGTGGTCAGATGCTGAACGAGCGAAGGCAATGCCGCCGAGACTTCCTCTACGGATGGCGATGCAGGAACGAAATGTTCAAAACTGTGTCGTATTTCTTCGGGGCTGACCTTCAATATCTGGAGAATTTTTATTCCGACGCCCGTTTTGACTCGCAGAAAACCGAGTAAAAGCTCGTCGGTTCCTATCGAAAAGTGGCCCGAGCGGTGCCCTTCCTCTGCTGCATATTCCAGGGCTTCCTCAAAATCTGGGGAAAATTCAACTTTTGCGCCCCCCTCACGCTCCGAGACGGATTCTGTTAGCTGGGCCACGGCCCTGTCTACAGACCTAAAGGACATCAGGCTGTTGAGCACTTTCGCCGCTTTACCTTGGCCTTCGCGCATCAGCGCCAGTAGCAAATGTTCAGTGCCGATGTACGGATCGCGCATCCGATTGGATTCTTCCCGGGCCAGCATTAACACTGTTTCCGTACGCCCCGTAAACGGCATTTTACCGTGAGACTTCGGTAGCGATTCAGCGCTTTGCCGCGCCAATGGTTCGTCTATGGCCGGTCTGTCTATTAGAAGCTCGCGCCGCGTCTGACCCCGCACCTCTTCGGGAGTCACGTTTAGAGCCTTCAGAACTCGTATTCCGATTCCTTCACTTACCAGAAAAAAGCCAAGTAAGAGATGCTCCGTCCTAATGTAGTGATCACCCAAGCGACGCGCTTCGGCGACTGCCGCTTCGAGAATCTTTTTGACTTCTGGTGATAAGTCAAGCCGAGTACCCGGTATTCTCTGTCCAGGTGGAGACAATCGTTCCACGACCTCTTGTATACGGCGATGATCAAGGCCAAGATGATGTAAAGTTCGGGATGCAACGCCAGTTTCCTCAAGCATCATGCCCAAGAGCAGGTGTTCTGTCCCGATAGCGTTGCAGTGATATATTTCCGCCTGGTCCTGGGCAAGGCTCAAAACTCGCCGGGCGCTCAGCGTAAAGCGTTCCATTTTGTTGGGCATGATTCCGCTTCCTGTTGATCGTGTTCGGAATGCAAGCGTTCAGGCAATCATAGCGCAATTGAACGGATCGGGCCGAATGCCAGTTGACAGCGACAAGTGCTGGCGGGAAAATGTCAGCTAGAAGGCCGCTGGGCCACCTCGTTTGCGTTCGGCGCTCAAACGGCGTCGTGAAGGAGAGTCCTTTCGTGTCCGTACAAAATCCCGTTGTGACATCGCTGGATAGCCCCGAATTTGTGGTCTCGGAAGAAGCGCTGGTGCCGGTCAATTCCTATCCCTCGACTCAGATTGACATCCCGGCATCAAAAATGTTTGTGATTAAAAAATCGCTGGATGTGTACCGCCAAAAATTTGGAGCGGATGCTATTGTTTTTGATGCGTCGCAGGGCGATGGCGGGGCCAGCCTTCCCGGCGTACCCAAACCGCTACTGGAGCGCGCACAGCAGCTTCAACTCGAACACGGCACCGGCTACGATTTTGGTTATGGAACTGACCTTTTCCGCAAGAAAACAGCCGAAGTGTACTGGCAGTTTGCGCCCGAAACCGGCTACGGGCCGCAAAATATCGTCGCCACTGACGGTGGCCGTGATGGATTGATTAAAGCGTACCAGGCCATGATCACGCTCGGCACGGGGCGTGTAGGCGATGCCCTTCTTGTCTCTCGCGTCCCCTGGATCAGCTATAACTGGGGGCCGTACGAAGTCGGCCAGAATGTGCTGCTGGCACCGGGTCAAGAAGATAGTGCATGGCAATATACGGAAGACGCTCTGGCAGCCTCCGTCGAATTTTCCGAGAAGCACGGCCACCGCAAAATCGCGGGCATGGTGATTACCTCTCCGGACAACCCGACCGGTAACACGCTGCCCATGCAGCGGCAGATCGAACTGGCCCGCAAGGGACTGGAACTTGGCATTCCCTTCATACTCTTCGACTGGATTTACCACCGCGTGACCAGCGGGCAGTCCGCAGACATCAACCAGGTTTTGAATGCCTTCTCCGTAGAAGAGCGCAAACGCCTGATCTTCCTGGACGGTCTGACCAAATCGCTGGGCGCTTCCAACATCCGCAACGCGCACCTGGTGGCCTCGGAGCAGGTTTGTAAGTTTGTCAGCAATCGTGCCTCGCACAGCGTCCTGCCCAACTTCTACGGCCAGGCGATTGCCCTGGCGGCATACGAGCAGGGCTTCGACAAAGCTGCCGCTCCGATTGTCGGGCCAACCAATGCCAGCCGCGAGATCGTGCGCAAGTTCTTGAAGGAAAAGGGCTACAAGCACATTATCGGCGATGGCGGTTACTATGCCTTTATTCACACCGGCCCAGCCCTCGCCCATAGCGGCTTGAAGGATTCTGAGGCCTTCACCAGCTACATTGTCGAAAATTACGGGATCGCCGTCATCCCTGGCATTCACTTCTCAAAGGCGGGCAAAGACTGGGTGCGCTTCTCGTATGCCCTGCCGCCCGAAAAGACCGAGAAGGCGCTGGTCCGCTTTGATGAGGCATTCCGTTCGCTCTAATGCGACAGCCTGCACAGCGCAAGCGAGACAGCGTATGAGCCAGCTTTCGATTGTCACGGCAAGCCTGCAAGCGCTTCAGATCCCTTCCATTTGCTTGCGCCAGAAGGCGGTAGACATACCGTCCAACGTAGACTCGGCGCTGCTTCGCGGACTCGTCAGCGAAATGGTGTTTGCGCTGTACGCGGCGCGGGGCGTCGGTCTGGCCGCCCCACAGGTCGGTGTGGGATGGCGGCTGTTCCTGGCGATGGAACGCGATTCCGAAGCCGGGCCGTCCGTGTTCATCAACCCTCATTTTGTGGATATGGCAGACGAAGT
The DNA here is from genome assembly GCA_035309185.1 of Aggregatilineales bacterium. GTDB lineage: Bacteria > Chloroflexota > Anaerolineae > Aggregatilineales > UBA2796 > DATGFK01. The sequence continues at coordinate 1,013 of DATGFK010000387.1, read as the reverse complement.
TGTTGAAGGCCGGGAAGGCTGTCTGAGCCTGCCTGGCTACGTCTCTCACAAAGTCCCACGCTCCACGGCGGTGAAGGTCGAGGCACTAAATCAGTTCCTCGAACCGGTCACAGTCGAGGCCAGCGACTTCCTGGCAAGGGTGATCCAGCACGAGTACGACCATCTGGACGGGATCATGTATATTGATCGGCTCATGAACCGCGATGATCTGGAAATCGAGACAACTCAGAGCCGCGCCGAAAGGGCTGTTGAGGCGCTGTTCACGCGCGAAACGGCGCTATAAAACATGTCCTCCCGGTGAGGCGATACGGAAACCTACCAACTCATCGTAGTTTCAGCCCTTACAGAATATCCACCGGGTCAATGTCCACGCTCCAGCCGGACTTGAGCGGTAGGTCGTTCAGGAGCGCCTGCGGATCAGTCGTCTTGGCGATGATGTGCCAGTTATAGGTATTGTCCACGCGCCCGAAGAATGCCGGGGCCGGGCCGATTAGTTCGGTGGCCGATAGCTCTTCCGCAGCGATCCGCTCTCGGAGCATAGTCGCCGCGCGTTCCGCTTCGTGCTGCGCCTGCGCTTCGCTTGTAGCATGGAACTGGAAGCGCACCAGACGCTTGAAGGGCGGATATTGCAACGTCTGCCGGTACTCAATCTCCTGGCTGTAAAACGATTCGTAGTCGTGATTGGATGCTGCACGAATAGCATAGTTGTCGGGCTGGTAAGTTTGCAGCACGACTCGCCCGCCCAACCAACTGCGCCCGGCCCGCCCCGCGACTTGCGTCAGCAGTTGAAAGGTTCGTTCGCCGCAGCGATAATCCGGGAGTCCCAGCGCGGTATCGGCCAGGATCACGCCTACCAGGGTCACGCGAGGAATGTCCAGGCCCTTCGCGATCATTTGCGTGCCGACCAGGACATTGGCGTCGCCATGCGCAAATTGCTTCAGGATCTCGTCGTGCGCGCCACGTTCTTGCGTCGTATCACGATCCCAGCGGATCGTCCTGGCCTGGGGAAATTC
>DATGFK010000386.1:0-3712 GCA_035309185.1 Aggregatilineales bacterium | reverse complement strand
GGATTGTCGCGCCTGGGCAACCTGGGCCTCGCGGCGATGCTAGGCGTCGGCACGGCGCTGGCGTTGTGGGGTGCTATCAGCGGGACACTGCTGCCCTTGACCCTGGACGCCGCCCGCAACCAGGGCGATCCGGCAGGTTCGCCGATTGCGCTGGTGGATACGGTCATCGCCGCCCTGATCACCGTTGCCGTGTTGATCTACTTCACGTACCTGGGCCAGCGCAAGCCCAATGGCGACATTGAGCAGCGCCCCCTGGTGCGTGTGCCGGGTTCCTTCGGGCAAGCCTTTATCATGATCACACTGGGCGCGACCTACGGGCTGCTGATCATCTCGGCCCTGACCATCCTGACCGACGTGATCGCCAACCGGCTGATGATCCTCAAACCAGGCTAAGCCGCTGATGGAGATAAAAAACTGTGTCCACTGAACATCCACCTGCCGTCCATTCGATCCTGGCGGCGGATTTTGGCAGCGTAAATACCCGCGCCGTGCTGGTTGACGTGGTGGACGGCCAATACCGTCTCGTTTCGTGCGCCTCGGCCTTGACCACCGACGCGCCGCCCATCGGCGACGTGGGTGTCGGCCTGCGGCGGGCCGTCGAAGATATGTCCAATCTCACGGGACGGACGCTCGTCCGGGGCGATGAACTGATCGTCGGAGAGCAGCCAGACGGCAGCGGCACCGACGTGTTCCTGGCAACAGCCAGCGGCGGGCGGCCCATGAAGGCCGTCCTGGTCGGCCTCATGCCGGAGATCAGCGTGGCGACGGGACGCCGGACGCTGGGCAGCACGTACGTTGACATCATGGATACCATCAGCCTGGCCGATGTGCGCAGTACGGAAGACCAGGTCAACACGATCCTGAAGCATAAGCCTGACCTGATTTTCGTCGTGGGCGGGACAGACGGCGGCGCCAGCGACTCTGTCCTGTCGCTGCTGAAAACGGTGCGGCTGGCGGCGACCCTGGCGCGGGGCTACCAGCCCGTCGTGCTGTACGCGGGCAACGAGACGCTCAAGTCAACGGTAGAGGAGATGCTGGGCAAGAGCGTGACGCTGTACATGTCTCATAACGTGCGGCCCAACATTTTTGACGAACAACTGGCCCCCGCCCAGCTTGAACTGGCGCTGGTCTACGGCGGCTATAAGTCCATCAACGCGGGCGGCTTCACCGAAATGCAGCAGAAAAGCCAGCTTGGCGTGCTGCCCACCGCGCAAAGCTATGCCAACATCGTCCATTACCTGGGCGAACTGCCCGGCGCCGGAATCGGCGTGATGTGCGTGGACGTGGGTAGCTCGACGGTGACGATCTGCGCCAGTATCCGCAAGCAGCCTTACATCACTATCCGATCCGACCTGGGACTCGGCCACAGCGCCGTGTCAGGCGTCAAGGCAGTCGGAGCGAAGTCCATCCAGCGCTGGCTGACCTTCAACGCCAGCGAAACGGACATCATGGATTACGCCTATAATAAATCGCTGCGGCCAGCCACCGTCCCACAAATCTCGCAAGACCTGGAACTGGAATACGCCATCGCCCGCGAACTGATCCGTAACGCTGTGGCCGGGGCCAGGGCAAGCTGGCGCGGCATTCCACGCGGCGACCTGCTGCCAGCCATGCGGCCCATTATTGGGGCAGGGTCAGTGCTGGCCCAGGCCATTGATCCGGGAATCGGCGCGCTGTTGATGCTGGATGCTTTGCAGCCGGTGGGAGTCAGCGAACTGCGCCTGGACCCGTATGGCGTCATCGCGGCGCTGGGTGCGGCGGCTTACGTCGAACCGCTGGCGACTATTCAGGTGATGGACAGCGGCGGGCTGTTCAACCTGGGGACGGCCATCAGCCCCCTGGGCAAGACCCGCGACTCGAAGGCGATGGACGTGACCGTCCGCACAGCGGAACGTACGGTTCAGCTTTCGGTGGGGATGGGCAACCTGGAGGTAGTTGACCTGCCTTCTGGACAAAAAGCACGAGTTGCGATTAAACTGAGTTCTGGATTGACGCTCAATGGCAAGCGTGAAGTCACGCTGGACGTGGAAGGCGGCGCGGCGGGGCTGATCCTGGATGGCCGAGGGCGACCCTTTTCGCCGCCATCCCAGGTTGAGCGCCGGGCGCAGATTTTGCCGCGCTGGTATGCGGCGGTTCGCAGCGGGAATAAGAGTTGAATTCCCCGTTGAGCCGGGAGATTAATCCCCCGGCCCAGCACAAAGAAGATTTCTTCCCAAACTAGCTGTAGCAGACGAAGCGGAATAATAGTCATGCCCTACTACCCGAACCAGACGCTCATAATTGGCCTGACCACCATCCGGCGGGAACGGCGGCTGCCGCCCGGCGCCATCGGCCAGGCCGCAGCCAGGGAAGCCAGCCACGTGGAGGCCCAGGACATCGTCCTGCAAGGCGCCCTGCCCGGCGAATTCATCATGCTGGATGCGCTGCGGCCCCTGGGACTACGCAGGCCAGAGCAGTTCAACGAGACCATGTTGACGGTGCAGCCCGGTAACACGGTTGAACGCTGGCAGGTGATCGCCCAGAATGGCAGCCGCACGCTCAAAGCGCCGAGGGCGGCCCTCCTGGCGCACGTCGAGGACGGTCAGATCGTCTTGCAGACCGATCCCGAACCCATAGACATTTATGCGCTGTGTCCTGGCGAAATTACGTCGGTGCGCGGGGCTGAGGAAGTGCTGCTGGAAACCGTCGGCGCGCTGATCCAGGGCGTATGGGGCAATGGCAAGCGTACCTTCAGCGCCTATAAGATGGAGCCTCAGAACGGGATCGACACCCTGGCTTCGGATGACGATACCACCTTCTCTGAATATAAAGGTTCGGCAATTATTCTGACGCATCCCATCGCCTCCACCGCCGTCTTCGATATCGCCAAAAAGCAGGAAATGACCGCCATCGTCGCGCCCAGCATGTCTTCCGATTTGCGCGCGACTGCCCTTCGGCAAAACATACCAATTATCCTGACCTCAGGATTTGGCGATCAGCAAATGTCAGAATTGGTGTACAATCTCCTACGCGATAACCTGGGACGCCCGGCAATGTTCGACGCGACTGAGCCGGAGCGTTGGTCGCCCAGCCGTCCAGAGATCGTGATCCCGCTGCCGACGGGAGGGCAGTTGCCACCGCCCCCCGAAACGGATGCGCCTCTGGTCGAAGGCGCGCTGGTGCGCCTGACTCGCGCTCCTTATGCGGGGATGTCGGGCCGCATTCGTCGGCTTGTAGAGACGCCCCGCAGCGTGGAGAACGGGCTGCGCTTGCCCGGAGCCGAAGTACAGGTCGCAGGGGGGCGTACCGTGTTCGTACCGCTGGCTAACATTGAATTACTAGGCCGGTCGGGGGAAACGGCAGGTATCGGCTGATCGGCTGGTGACTCGGCGCATTGCCCTTATTAGGAGGCATTCATGAGTAGAGACGAATTTGATTTAGGTGATTTCGGCGACGAGCCGTCTTTTCCTGAAGACGCAGCATTTCTACCGCCGGATACGCCCCCGGCGTCTCGTCCACCGCGCAACAACACGTTCGTGATTCTGGCGGTGGCCCTGGTCATTATTTTCCTGCTCGGTTTGGTATTGATCGTCTTTTCCATTGCCGGCAACAACACCGCGATTGTGAGCGATAATATGACGCGCACTTCAATCGCGTTGACTAACCAGAATACATTCCTTCAGTTGACGGGAACCGCCATCGCTCTGTCGTGGACGCCGACGCCGACCCCGAC
>DATGFK010000385.1:0-6237 GCA_035309185.1 Aggregatilineales bacterium | reverse complement strand
ACCGGTTTCAGTATGATTGGCGGCGGTATCGGAATAATGCGTTCACGGGTGCGCTTTGCCATTCGCGCATAATAACCGAGGAATTCCCGCCACGTGATTGCAGGGTCTGGCGCCGCATGGAAGGCGTTGCCCGGCGCCGCAGGATGGGTTGCTACGGTCACCAGAAGATCAACCACGTCATCCACGTAGATCGGGTGTGCATTGCCACGTCCGCCTGCCGGTAAGATATAGCCGAAACGGCGACAGGTATCGTAGAGCGCCCTGGCCCAGGTCGTGGAACCCGGCCCGTAGACGAAGGCTGGGCGAACGCTGACGGCCTGGAGCCCACTTTGACCGGCGATCTCCCAAACCAGGCTTTCCCCTGCGGATTTCGTACGCATATAGTAATCATACTGTGGCGGGCGCTGCGGGTAATTTTCATCAATACGTCCGTATATCTCGTAGCCATAAACGGCAATGCTGCTGACGTGAACGTAGCGGCGCACGTCCGCCTGAAGCGCTGCCTCAATCGTATTGCGCGTGCCTTCGACGTTGATGCTATATTGTGTGTTCCAATCGCCGCTGCCAACCGCCGCCACATGGAAAACCACATCGCAGCCTTCGGCATAGTGCTTAAGCAGCGCAGCGTCGCGCACGTCGCCCTGGACGACTTCCGCGCCCGCTTGCGCTATAGCCTTGCCACGTTCGGCGGAGCGACACATCGCCCGGACGGCTACGCCGTCACGCACCAGGCGTCGGGTCAATGCAGCGCCAATGAAACCATTTGCGCCCGTAACCAGGGTCTTTTCCATTGTGGATTAAAATGTCCGTGATAACCGCAGCCATGAAAACGGCGATTATAGCCTAAAAGGTGATGTGAAGCGGAAAAGTCGGGGATTATATTGGTGAAAGCGCCAGATGCGAACAGAGGGCGGTTCACTGACCCGCCCTCTGCCTCGTGGATTTAGTTGCTGAATGCCTTAGGCTTCAGTGCCCGATCAGCCGCAAACCTTCCAGGAGCCGTTCTCGTTCTTCACGGGGATAGCCGCGCCAGACCAAGGTACGCTCGTGCTCGTACCCGCAACAGTCACCTTCAGCGAACCGCTAACGGTGACCTGGGTAATGTCGCCAGAGGCCGCGCCAGCAGTAAAGGTAAGGCCGCTTGTGTCAATCGTCGCGCCGCTGGCAGCCAGACTGGACTTCATAGTTGCCATACCCTGGCTCAGTGCCTGGGCGGCTGCTGCATTCGAGGCACACAGGAAGGAATTGACGTCCCCGCCGGTAAAGACAGCATTGAGGAAGCCTTTGGCGCCATCGGCTGGGCTACCGCTGGCGCTTGCGCCGCTCGATCCGCCAGATGAATTACTACCACCAGTGCTGGATGCGCCACCACCGCACGCGGTCATGACAACGGCCAGGAATGCGGCGGTGAAAAGGACTGCGAACTTGCTTGAAATACGCATGGGAAGATACTCTCCTCTAGTATTGAATGGTGTTGAACAACAGCTCAACGATCCGTTTGCGAAGTACCCGGTCAGGATAACAGAGGAGCGTCTAGGAATCGTCAATTAAACGTCTTTTCTTGGGGTGAGCCAGAAAACCAATTCGCCATTAGGACTATAATAGTGGGTGGACTGTGGAAATATGCAAGGTTGGCCCAAACATGATCCCATCGCATCCTATACGAGTTGCCCTTGCCGACGATCATCGAACGACGCACGATCTGGTGATCAGCTTACTCAAGCCGGTAGACGACATCCTCCTGGTTGCCCACGCCAGCAATGGACTTGAAACCATCGCCATCTGCGACGACGTCAGGCCGGACGTTCTGCTTCTCGACGTGGTAATGCCAATCATGAACGGCATCGAGGCCTGCGAACGCTTGATGCTTTCTCACCCAGACCTGAAGATTCTAGTTCTCTCAAACTTTGACGACGACGAAAGTGTTCGCCTCATGCTGGAAAAAGGAGCAAGAGGCTATATTGTTAAATCGGATCTTCGCACGCAGTTGTTGAGTACAATCCGCATGACGTACCAGGGCAGCACGGTACTGTCGTCGGGAATCGTGCAGCAGTTGGTCGCGCCGCCCCAACCGCAGGACTTTGGCCTGACTGAGCGTGAACTGGCTGTCTTGAAGCTCCTGGCGAAAGGCGCTTCGCTCGATGAAATTGCCGAAACGCTGTTCATCAGCCGCTCAACCGTAAAATATCACCTGACCAATATTCTCACAAAAATGCGCGTCGAATCGCGCGCCGAGGCCATCACTCTGGCAGCCAGGGCAAACCTGGTCTGAACGACCTGTCCGTTTGGACAGCTCCGTACAAAACAAATTCAACCATACAGCCAGTACGCCACTGCGTGGTAGTCCTCTACACTGTGATTATTCAATCACCCACCAGGGACACCAGTGGAAAGAGAAACATCATGAAAGCAAAATACCGGCCCAATGTGGTTTTTTGTCTCGTTGTGTTATTAGCTGTTGTCGCGTGCAGCGCGGCCAGTCCCACCTCGACACCCGTTAAGGTATTCAAGGTGGGAATCCTTGGCTTCACTGGCAGCCAGGCAAGCGACTTTGCCGCATTGCGGGCTGGATTAGCCGATCAGGGCTTTGTAGAAGGCCAAAACATTACTTACGTGTACCAGATTCCGGCAAGTCCTGACAAAGTCGCAGATTCAGCCAATGCTCTCGTCGCCCAGAATGTTGATCTCGTTTATGGCTGGGGGCGAGTGGAAGGATTGGCGCTCAAAGCGACCAAAACGATGGTTCCGGTTGTCTTCGGGGCAAGCTATATGCCGGTCGAGTTTGGGCTGGTTCCCGCGCTTGACCATCCTGGCGGAAATGTAACAGGAGCCGTGATCACCAATTCGGCGGCGCGGCGCTTGCAACTCCTGACGCAGATGGACTCCAATGTCCACAATGTGCTCCTACCATTCAAGCCAGACGATCCGCTGGCTGCGGCAATGGTTGTATCCATCAAAGATGTCGCGCCAAATCTCAACGTGAATCTTGTCATCGCCAACATGACTGACAGTGCAAGCGCGGCGGATGTGATGACCAACGCGCCCTCGAACATAGACGCTCTGTTTCTTCTACCAGACAGGTTGACGCTGGCAAACTATCGGCCCTGGCTCTCACAGGCCAGCATCCGAAACATCCCTGTTTCGACGTTTGTCGGCCTTTTTGTGACGAACGACTATTTGATGGCTTATGGACCCGACAACACGTCGCAGTCAATGCAGTCGGCGCATGTGATCAGCCAGATTCTGAAGGGTAGCAATCCCGGCGATCTTCCTGTGGAGCCTGTTGACCAGTATCTGGCGATCAATCTGGATATTGCACAGCGCCTGAACATCACCGTTCCCGATTCGATTTTGCAGCAGGCCAAAGTGATTGTACGGCCTGGTAGTGCAACGCCCGCCGCGACGAAGTAAAGAGCCAGCGAAAGAACGTAGGCCTATGTTCAAAAGTATGCGCAACCGACTGATTCTCGTCTTCATTGGATTGGCTGTTGGCCCGATCATCCTCGTCACTTTGATCGTCGCCCAACACAACTTCCAGGTGTTGGAAGCGCAGGCACGGCTTTCCCTGGGCGAAACCAGCCGTCGTGCCAGCCAGGATATCCAGAGCTATATCCAGGCGAGGCAGGACGAACTTTCCTTCCTGATCCAGGCTGAACGACTGGGCAGCCTTGGCCCGGCTGAACAACAAGCGTTGCTCACAAATTTGCTACCCTACCGGCAGATGTACCATGAAATCGCGATGCTGGACACGGCAGGCAAAGAGCAGTTTAGAATTTCGTCGACGGATGTGATCACGGCAGACAAGCTGGCAAGTCGCGCCGCACTGCCAGAATTTATCTATCCCAGCACACACAACCTGATTTACTTCAGCCCGGTCTATTTCGATAAGGCTTCCGGCGAACCTTTGATGACAATGGCCTTCCCGATTGTGAATTTGCGCAGCGGTCTGGTCAGCCAGGTGTTGATCGCGAGTTTCCGGTTTGAGGAAATTTGGAATGTGATTGGCAGCATCCGACTCGCAGGCCACGAGGATGTCTACGTGCTTGACCAGAACGGGCGGGTGGTTGCCCACCGCGATCCGTCCATCGCGCTGGCAAATCGCACGTTCGTTGTCCAGCAGAATGACGGCCATGCAACCGGTCTTACTGGTAACGACGTACTCCTCGCCACCGACACGATCCAGTTCGGCGATCAACAGTTCACCGTCGTTGCCGAGCAACCGATTGCCGAAGCGCTTGACCTGGCAAGCAGCAGCTTGCAGATCAACATCATCGTCACAGGTATTGCGCTGCTGGTGGCGCTTGGTCTGGGAATCCTGTGGGTGTTGAGGTTCGTCAGGCCGGTGGAGCAGCTTTCCAGTGCCGCTCAGCGAATCCGCCAGGGCGATCTCTCGACCAGGGTCAGTTTGCATCGCACGGATGAAGTGGGCATCCTGGCGCAATCCTTCAACGAGATGGCCCAGCAGATGCAGGGGTTGATTGCCAACCTGGAATCGCGCGTTCGGGCTGCCACCCGCGACCTGGAGCTGGCTGCCCAGGTTTCCAAAGAAGCAACCACCGTTGTTGACCCCAAGAAACTGCTGCCGAGCGTGGTGGAATTGACTCGTCACACGTTTGACCTGGCCTTCGTGGCGATCTATGTCTTCGACGAGTCACAACAACTGCTGCGCCTGGAGGCGGCGACTGACGAGGCCGGGGCGGCAATGCTTGCCGAAGGGAGACAGGTCGAGCTGACTGCACTGCATGGCGCGGTTCCAAGGGCAGGACGAGAGCGCCAACCCACCGTCGTCAATGATACGCTGGACTGGCCGGATCGTTACGAGAACCCGCACTTGGGGGACACCAGGGCCGAGGTGGCATTGCCCATGTTGATCGGATCGCGTTTGATTGGCGTGCTCGACTTGCAATCGGCTCAGAAGGATCGTTTCAGCGATGGCGATATGCGCATCATGCAGACGCTGGCCGAACAGATCGCCATTGCACTGGATAACGCGCATATGTTCCAGCAGCAGGCCGATCTGATCGAGCAGTTACGTTCACTCGATCAGTTAAAGAGCCAGTTTCTTGCCAGCATGAGTCACGAACTTCGCACTCCGTTGAATGCTATCCTCAACTTTACAGATTTCGTCGTCCAGGGCATCTACGGCCCAATCTCCGACGAACAGGCTGACGCGCTGAAAAAAGCCCATAGCAGTGGCAAACACCTGCTCAGTTTGATCAATGACGTGCTGGACGTGGCGAAGATTCAAGCGGGCATGATGCAACTTTTCGTCGAAAATGGCGCAGACCTGGCCCCGGAAATAAAGACCGTAGCGGATACCATCCGACCGGCGTTCAACGGCAAAGATGTCCAGTTCTTCGAGGATGTTGATGCTTCCCTGCCAAAGCTGTCCGTTGATCGTCGCCGCGTGCGCCAAATACTACTCAACCTGCTGTCCAACGCTGTGAAATTCACGCAAAAGGGAAGTGTCACCTTAAGCGTCAAGGGCCGCGAGCAGGACGTGCTGATGGCAGTCATTGACACAGGGCCAGGGATAGGCAGTGCGGATCAGAATCTGATCTTTGAGCCATTCAAGCAGACAGATACGGGGCTTCGCCAGGGGTCTGGAACCGGCCTCGGTTTGTACATCTCCCGCCAGTTGGCCGAGGCACATGGCGGCAAACTGTGGGTCGAAAGCGAAGTGGGGCAGGGAACTGCATTCTACCTGAGTTTGCCCTTCAAAAAAGGGGATACCGAGAATCACACCTCTGAGAAGGCGAGCGCAGCATGAGCGACACAAATAGCGCAAAAGACAGCATCACTTTTCTGTACGTGGAGGACGACGAGCTAAGTCGGCAGATCATGCAAACACTCTTGCAGCGCGTCATGGGTTACACAAAAGTATATCTGTTTCGGGATAGCGACCATTTCCGCGAGCGGCTGCACGCGCTGCCCACGAAACCCACCGTCATGTTCCTTGACATTCATATGCAACCGGTCAACGGGTTTGAACTGCTGCAAACGATCCGGGCAGACGACAGCTACCAGGACACAATTGTCATTGCCGTAACGGCCAGCGTGATGAATGAGGAAATGACCAGGCTCCAGCACAGCGGCTTTGATGGGGCCGTCAGCAAACCCCTGTCGCTCGAAACCTTCCCGACTTTAGTCCCGCGCATTCTGAACGGGGAAAGCGTCTGGTATGTTGCATAAAGACCAACGGGTTCGACTTACCAAGCGGATGAAAGGCCAGCCCAA
>DATGFK010000384.1:0-3359 GCA_035309185.1 Aggregatilineales bacterium | reverse complement strand
CGCCCTGGGAACTCGTCAATACTCATATGAGTATTGACGAGTTCCCAGGGCGCGTAGCTCAGCTGGGAGAGCGCTACAATCGCACTGTAGAGGTCGAGGGTTCGAATCCCTCCGCGTCCATAGATCAACAAAAAAGCGGCGGGGAAACAATCTCAGCCGCTTTTGATTCACTGCCTATGAAGTTGGCTGTGCTGCTTCAGGGAAGCAGGCCAAAGTGACCGGAGACGTTGGTCGCGAACTGGTAGTTGTTGCTGGCATCCCAGTTGATAGACCAGTCCATCGCCCCCCGCATAGGGACATAGGTGGTTGAAGGATGGAATGAAGCGCAGTTTTGACCTGTTTCCAGGCAATCGAGGGCGTTGTTGACGACTGAGGGCGACACGTAACCCTTCCCGGCAGCAGACGGCGACGCCGGTAAGCCCAGGCCGACCTGATCGGGCCGCAGCCCGTTTTGAAGCAGGATGCAAGCCTGACCGGTGATGAAATCCTCTGTCGCCGGTTGATAAAGGACGTTATTGCAGCCATACATGCTTCCCGAATTGTAATATTGCGTATTCACAATCGTCAGGATGCTCTTGATGTTGATGGCAACCTGCAAATAAGCGCCACCGGGTTGTACATCAACGGTTTGGGGCGCCATCGTGATGACCAGGCTGGGGCCAGAGAGCGAGGAAAGCTGCTGGAGCGCCGAAGTTAAATAAGTGACGTTGATTCCATTTTCAAGGTCTATATCCACGCCATCAAAACCGTATTGCGTCATCAAAGCATAAGCGCTGGTGGCGAAATTAGAGGCGGCACTTGCGCTGGCAATGGTCACGTTTCCGGCTGCCCCTCCAACAGAGAGAATAACCTTGCGGCCCTGCGAATGCAGAAGTTGCACGTCATTGGCAAAGTCGGTGATCGAATAACCACTGAGTGCACTGGAAAGTTTGGCGTCAATGCCAAAGGTTATTGAGCCTGTGCTGGCACCAGTTCCGGCGAAGGCAACGGCCACCAACCCATAGCTGGTTGGCACGTCCCGCAGTCGCAGGGGTAAGGCGGTGTTGACGAAATCTTGCCAGTAGCCAGTCAGGACATGCGCCGGAAGGTTTCCATTACAGGTTGTACAGGGGCCAGGGGTCGGGCCGGGAGGTGGCGTGGCAGTGGGAGGCACTGTTGGGGTTGCTGTCGCCTTACCTCTGCCAGCAATAGCCTGGGTTTGCACACCAAACAAGACAAACACGATAAAAACCAGGGCTATCGAGACAAAGATAACAAAATTCTGGCGCTTAATTTGATTTGAATTACGCATTCGTCTAATTCCCTTCATTAACGATGAAAACAATTTTACAGACTAAACCGACGCCAAAATCAGCGCCGTCAATTCTGTAGCACACCAGTTAGTTCGGGATCATTACTAACCCATTCTAAGCTTGATATCGAAGCGTGTCAATCACGCTGGCACAGGCTCAATACAGGCGACAGGCGCTTTCGAGTAAGGGCTTGACCCTGTAAGCAGGTGCGCTAGACTTGAATCCAGGTATGACGATCTGAATACATTTCTCGCGTTATGAATTGGTCTCGCCGCTTTTTTCAAGTCTCACCAGAACTGTTCTTAAACTCATTCATAAGAAAGGCAGCATGGAACCGTGCAATTAGGATTTGTCAGCGCAATTTTGCCGGAATTGTCACTGGAAGAAGTCCTGAAATTCGCCTCGCAAAACGGCTTCGACTGTGTCGAGGCCATGTGCTGGCCGGTTGGCAAAGCAGAACGACGCTATGCCGGGGTCACGCACGTCGACGTGAACAACTTCTCCGCGTCTGACGCCCAAAAGGTCAAGGCTCTTGTGGCTCAATACGGCGTGCAGATTTCGGGCCTGGGCTATTACCCGAATCCACTGGCTGCCGACGAGGCGGAACGCGAGGTCTATAGTGATCACATCAAGATGGTGATTGCCGCTGCGCGCCTGCTGGACATCGGCGTCGTGAACACCTTCATCGGGCGCGATCCGAGTAAAACGATTGAAGACAATTGGCCGATGTTTGAGAAGGTCTGGAAGCCTCTAATAGCCTTCGCGGAAAGCCAGAAGACCAAAGTCGGTATTGAGAACTGCCCGATGCTGTTCAGCTACGACGAGTGGCCGGGAGGCAAGAATCTCGCCATTTCGCCGGAGGTGTGGCGGCGCATGTTCGACACGATCCCCAGCCCGAACTTGGGCCTGAATTTTGATCCCAGCCACCTCATCTGGCAGCACATTGACACTCTACGCTGCATCCGAGAGTTCGGAAATAAGTTCTTCCATGTCCACCTGAAAGACGAAAAGATCCTCACCGATGTCCTCTACGATAAGGGCATCCTGGGCGTTAAATGGCACGTGCCTAAGCTGCCCGGACTCGGCACTGTAGATTGGGGAGCTTTTTTCTCAGCCTTGAATGACATTCAGTATGATGGCGCCGTTTGCATTGAAGTCGAAGATCGCGCCTATGAATCCTCTCCGGAAGACTGTCAGCGCGCGCTGCGGCAAAGTAAGCGTTACCTGGAACCATTTCTGCGGTGAGAGATTTCCTAATCGTTCCTGGTCAGTCTTGCCATGCGCAGGACGCCACTTCATTCGGTGGCGGATATCACGCGCTGATAGACGGCCAGGGTTTCGCGGGCGGTGCGCTGCCAGCTAAAGTTCGTGGCCCGCGCCAGCCCGTGATTGCGAAGGCTTTCATGCAGATCGTTTTGCAGCAGCGTGGCGAGGATGGCCCCACCGAGTTTGCGCGCGTCGTCGGGGCTAACCAGGTAAGCAGCGTCGCCCACGACTTCGGGAATTGAAGAGGCATCGGCGGCGACAACCGGCGTGCCGCAAGCCATCGCCTCCAGAGGTTGGAGGCCGAAACCCTCATAGCGGCTGGGATACACAAAAGTGCGCGCCATACGATAGATACCGGGCTTGTCCCCTTCCTCCGGCGTGCCAATCCATCGAACGTACTGATCGATCCCGTATTCGTGAACCAAGGCGGGTAGATCAGGAAAACGAGGCGTTCCCCATTGTGACGGCTGCCTGCCCGCCAGCACCAGTAGATGATCGTCGCCCACAGATGGCCCTACATACGTATAGGCGGCCAGCAGTTCCTCGACGTTTTTGCGAACGTCGAAGCTGCCCATGTAGAGTGTATAGTCCTCCGGTAGACTGTAGCGTTGCCTGATTTCGCTATCGCGTTCACTGCCCAGGCGCGGATGGCATTCCGGCGAGTGGGCCAGCGGGATGGCCGTGATGCGCTCCAACGGGATGCCGATTCGCTGCGCAATTTCCTGGCGAGAAAATTCCGAATCCGTGATCACCCAATTGGCGCCATTGGCCGTTGCCGTGACCAGGCTGAAGTACAACTTT
>DATGFK010000383.1:0-3333 GCA_035309185.1 Aggregatilineales bacterium | reverse complement strand
TGGCCCTGGTCGTCGGCATTGGCCTTTCTGTGGTAAAGCCCATGCTCGACCAGCGCACGCAGCAAGATTCCGTCGCGGCCACCGCGAATTTTATCAAGACTAACATCACCACCCTCAAAATTGTCTATGGCACCGAGAAAGAGGAATGGTTCCGGGATGCCATCACCCGCTTTCAGCAGCAGAACCCCAGCATCAACATCGTCATGGACGGCGAAGGTTCGATGGATGCTTACCAGGCGCTCAGCCAAATGGCGCCGGACTCGACCAGCATCGCCCGGCTGACCAACGCGCGGGATAACGACATCCCCGCAGTCTGGAGTCCGGCCAGCACCATCCAGGTTAACCTCCTGAACGACGTGAACCAGATGAACAACAAGCAGTTGGCCGCCGACTGCAAGAGCCTGGTGTTGTCACCGCTGGTGATCATGGTCTGGGATGACCGCGCCCAGGCGCTTACAGACAAATATGGCCCGGACGGCGTTACCTTCGATAACCTGGTTGATGCCCTCGATCCCGCAGGCAAGATCAAGGGAACCTGGGGCAACCTGGGTGGCAGCGCGCAGGCTTCATGGGGTCTGATCAAGATCGGGCACACCGATCCCCGCAAATCGAACAGCGGCGTGATGATGCTGGTGGCACTGGCGAACAACAAGTTCAAGCAGATCAAAGCCGTCACCGGCGACCAGGTTTCGTCTGCCGATTTTGCCAGTACACTGGGCATCCTCGAAAGTGGCCTGGGCCAGGCTCCCGCCAACAGCACCGGCACTTTCATCAACGACGTGATCGCCAAAGGGCCAGCCGCCTACGACGTGGTGATTGCTTACGAGGCGCTGGGCATCGCCAACTACGCCAACGCCAAGGGCCGCCAGCAGCAGGGTCTCCACTTCTACTACCCGCAGTACAACCTGTACAGCGACCATCCTTTCTGCATCATTGACCACCCCTCGATCTCGGACAAGCAGCGGGCGGCTGCCCAGCAGTTGCAAGATTTCCTGCTCACCACGGATATTCAACGCCTCGCGCTCAAATACGGCTTCCGGCCTGCCGATACCAGCATTCCGATCTTCTCCACCGACCCGGCCACCCAAACAGACTTTGATCGCCTCAAGAGCGCGGGAGTCAGTCCGAACATCGGCCAACTGGTCAATATCCCGGACGGCCCCACCATCAATAATCTACTGGCTGTCTGGCAGCGAACCTATAAGCCCTGATTCGATCCTCAAGGAGACTGCACAATGGCTCTCAAGCGACTATCCAATCGGCTGACCAAAATCGCGACGTTGGTAACGGCTGCGGTGCTGCTAGCTGCCTGCGGCAGCACGGGTGGTGGCAACAGCGGTAGAACTGGACTGTCGGGCGGCAATGATACGCCGCAGCCCGCGCCCAATGCCCTGCACATCAAATTTATCTACGGGAGCGAAAAGCAGGCCTGGGTCGAGGCCGTCACGCAGACCTTCAACGCGGCTAACAACACAATAAAATCCGGCAAGCAGATTTATGTGGATACGGAAGCGATTGGCTCCGGCGAGAGCGTCAGCAACATGGTTGAACAGGTTGCCGGGCACAATCAGCCGACGCTGTGGAGTCCCGCAAGTTCGGTGTGGATTCCCATCCTGAATGACCGTTGGACGACCAAAAACGGCGCCTCCCTGATCAGCGGCGACTGCCCCAAGGCGGTGATCAGCCCGGTGGTCATCATGATGTGGAAGCCGGAAGCACAGGCGCTGGGCTGGCCGGACAAAGAGATCGGTTGGGCGGATATTGCCAAGATTGCCACCGATCCCAAGGGCTGGGCCGATTACGGCAACCCGCAGTGGGGCGCCTTCCGTTTTGGACATACCCATCCTGATTACTCCAACAGTGGCCTGCTCTCTATCCTGGCCGAAGCGTACGCAGCGACGGGCAAACTTGGCAAACTCACCGTAGACGACATCAACCAGCCATCTACCGCCGATTTCGTGAAGAACGTCGAAAGTTCCATTGCTCACTATGGCAGCAGTACGGGTTTCTTCGGCAACGCCATGATCACGCGCGGTCCGTCTTACCTGAGCGCGGCGGTGGTCTATGAGAGTGTGGTCGTTTCCAGCTACGATCCGAAAAACAACCCGGCCTTCCCGCTGGTCGCCATCTACCCGAAGGAAGGCACCTTCCTGAGCGATCACCCGCTGTGTATCCCGGATGGATCGTGGATCAGTGCCGATCAGAGAGAGGCCGCGCAGATCTACCGCGACTATCTGCTCTCCAAGCCGGTGCAACAGCAGGCGCTCCAGTTTGGTTTCCGCCCCTCCGATACGTCAATCAGCATTGGCGCGCCGATTGACGCCGCGCATGGCGTTGACCCGACCAAGCCGCAAAACGTCTTTACGACGCCAGACATCAACGTCCTCAACGCGGCGCGTACCTTGTGGGGTCAGCAGAAGAAGAAGGTCAACCTGACTCTGCTGATTGACATTTCCGGCAGCATGGGACAGGAAAACAAGATGGATGGCGTCCACACGGGAGCCAGTGCCTTCATAGACCAACTTGACGACAGCGACACCCTCTCGCTGATTGCCTTCGACGACAAAGAATACCCGCTTTTCACGAACGTGGTGGTCGGGCAGAACCGCCAGCAGATCAAGGACAAGATTGCCTCGTTGCAACCGCAGGACGGGACGGCGCTGTACGACGCCATCGCTTATTCGATCTCCAATATGAAAATTGACCCGACCCGGATCAACGGCCTGGTTGTGCTGACTGACGGCAACGATACGTCCAGCACCCAGTACATTGGCAGCGATCACAGCGACCCAAGCAAGCTGCTGACCCTTATCACAGGCGGGAATACAGAAACGGCAAGTGGCTCCCCGGTCACGATCTTCACCATCGGCTACGGCTCAGATGCCGACAACAACGTGCTACAACAGGTCGCGCAGGCGGGCCGGGGCGATTACCGTAAGAGCGCGGGCGCGAACGACATCCGCCAGATTTACCTGGACCTCTCGACGTTCTTCTAACCCGATGTTAAGCGAAGCACTAACGCTTCATAACAATTCGGGGCTATTCTGCACCGGGCTTTGCAGGGTTCATGGTGACAATCCCTAAAACTGGTCATTTCGGCCTGAGTCGGTGGGCGGCTGAAAAGTCGCCCACCTGTCTACACGTCTTCGCTAGCAATAGCAGGATTCGCCACGCGGTGCCTTGCGATCTTCTGTCAACGACGGCCCGCTGTCCCCAAGGGGACAGGCAGCAGGCGGCTTGCCCCTGGCGCTACGACGAACTTTTGTCGCATCCGAGACAATAGGCTGGTTGACAGCAACCCAGGAGACGTTACGCGCTGCATTGACATCCGCA
>DATGFK010000382.1:0-3252 GCA_035309185.1 Aggregatilineales bacterium | reverse complement strand
GATGATGCCCGCAACATTGCCAGGATCGTGCAGGTAATGTTGCCAAACCTCTAGCTCTAAAGGCTATTCGTCAAACAGATAAGTTGGCTCAGCGTAATAGCGAACGCGCTTTTCAGCCAGCCGGGACTGTAGCCAGGTGTGCAGGTTTCGATTCTTCTGTTCGAGCGTTTCCCCGTTCTCGCGAAAGGCTTCCAGCGGATAATGGAGCCGCATTGCTCGTCCTTTGATGATGTGGCGGCTGATTCCAGGGGGCAGGTGGACGCCATCACGAGCAGCCACCAGGATTTCGACCGGCTGGTATTGGGGGAACACGACGATAGCAACCGCGTCAGGATACAGCCTGCGTGCTTCACCGATGGCATCGGTGCTGATGCGGTTCAACACGCCGCGACTTTTGTACGTATTCACGATGTGCTGTAATTTTCGCGTTCGCTCGCCCAGCGTCACGGCCTTCGATTTCAAGGTATAGCAATTGCCATCACCGAGTACGGTGTAGGCCAGCACGTCGCGCCGGGCCAGCGAGGCTCGCGCCGACAGCAGATCGTCGCAGGCGACTTCCAGGCCATCGATCTGGCAGATATTGCGTAGAAACTTGAACCAGGACATGCCACTGATGATGTGGTGCCAGGTTTCGAGCTGTACCTCGTCGCTTTCATAGTCCACCACCTGCACGAGGATATACTGATAGCCAAGAGTGCCCAGCGCGAAGTGGCGATTGGCGCCATCCAGGATCACGTAACGTCCATCGCCCATCGGGGCGACGACGGGCGGGTTCAACCACGTTCCGGCCTGCCGAATCCGCTCGATCAGCGGGGCTGATCGCTGCGCATCGTGTTCCTCATGCGGCACAAGGCTTGAAAGGGGCACAATGCGCAGGTCAGGCAGAATCTGTGGATCATGCGATCCGGTCATGGGTTCGGTCTCGCCTATCTGGATAGCAATCGGCCTGTATTTGTGCGAACTGCACAAACGGACTCATAGGCTATCACAGTTTGGCGACGATCTCAATAATTCAGAGTGCGTTTCAGAGCAGCGTGTGTACGTGCGTCGCACCCATACAAAGGGCTACTGCGCGACTTTGACCTTCTCTTGCTCAGCGACGTAGATAGTGCCATTCTCGCCAACGCGCACCGCATAGGTACGTACCGGGGCCTGGGTAGGTCCGTCAATCGCCGTGCCCGTACGCAGATCAAAGTCGGCCTTGTGCCAGGGACAGGTCACAGCCGGCTCGCCGTGCTCGTTATGGATCACGCCTTCACACAGCGGGCCGCGCGCGTGCGGGCAGCGATTGTTGATCGCGTAAAGCTGGCCCTCCACGTTGAACAGGGCGATCTGCTGACTGCCCATATACACGCGCGTAGCAGTTCCTGGCGGCACATCTGCCAGGTGAACGGTCTGCACCCAACCATCCACCGTCACTACGTCTGGCCCGGCTTGATCGGCCACCTGCGGCCCGCCAATACTATCCAGCGTTTCGGGGAGACTCATGCTGATCGCCGAGAACGTGGGCGTGTCGCGCAGCGTGTAACGGCTGGCTTCGGTATCGCGCAGTTCCATGACGAGGTCGAGGAAGTCTGCCGGGTTATCGCCCTCGAAGGCGACCACGAACTCCTGATCATCCAAGCCGAAACTATAGGTCGTGTTGAGCCGGATGCTCGGATACTTGCGCCCGACACGAATATGTTCGCTCATCATCCGCTGCCGTTCTTCAAAAGACAGGGCGTACCACGCGCGCGTCTTGACGAAGGGATACACAAACAGGTACTTCGCATCACCGGGCTGTATCGTAATCTGGTCAACCTCGTCGGCGTCTGTACCCACGCCAATGTCGTAAATGCTGCGGCGCGTCATTGCCAGGAATGAATGGGGCATTTGCAGGTAAGTGCCGATCCCGGTACTAAAGATGGCAGCGGCCAGGGCATTGAAGGCATCAACCTCCTCGGCAACCTGCCACAGCATAAAATCCACGTCGCCGCGCAGCCCGAACAGGCTGTAAGCCCGCAGCAGCATCCGGCGGTTGAAGGCCCGCACCGTATGGATCAGTTCCAGCTTGAGCGCGATCTGTGTTTCGGCACTCAGGCGGCGGAAGGCGGGATCAACCTTGAAGAATGAATACTTCACACACTGGCGCGCGCTCTTCTCGTCATGCGATTCGCTGACAGGGCGCGGCCCGTTGGATGGCGTTTGCGGATTTTCACTCATGAATCATCAGCCCTTATGCTATTCAACATTACGGTTGGACTACTTCCGGCAATTATAGCGTTGCCCGTGCCAGCGGGGCGCGTACAAAATCTCCAACTACCGCTCGGAACTTGTCAGGCTCCTCTACGATGGCGAAGTGACCGGAGTTTTCGAATATCTCCAGGTGTGCGTCAGGAATATGCCGGGCCATTTCCTCTGCCATCGCGACGTTAGTAATAAAGTCATGCCGCCCGACGATGATGAGCGTTGGAACGCGAATATCCTTGAGACGCGGGCGCAAATCCATCGTGGCGGCTTCGCGTTCGTTGAAGGCTCGCAGCGGCGCAATGTGGAGTGGTAGACGATGCGTTCGCTCGTGATAGGCACGGGCACGCTCGTCAAATTGGCAGAAGTAAAACTTCATCTCGTCTGCCCATAGCAGAACCATGTCTTCATCTGACTTGTAATCGCCTGCCCATTCTTTCTTGAGCGCGGCAAAGGATTGCTCGAACCAGGGCTGATCCGTGAATTCGTTGACGGCAGCTTCGATGTCGCCCAGGAACTCGCCAAAGTACGCGGAGGTATCGAACAGGATCAACTTCGAGAGCGAGTCAGGGTAGGTGAAGGCGTACTGCTGGACGACCATGCCTCCGTGCGACCAGCCCATGATGATGGGCCTTTCCAGCCCCAGGTGAATACGCAAGGCTTCCAGGTCAGCGGCATAATCAGTTAGCAAATAGGCGTCGTCCGGCGCCATAGCAGACAGGCCAGAGCCGCGCGGATGGAGGGCGATCACGGTTGCAAATTCGTCTATGCCCGCAAAGTCGTCCCAACCACGGGCGTCCATACCCGGCCCGCCAGAATGGGCGATTAGCGCGGGGCCAGACCCACGAATGGTGTAGTGGCAGCGCACCCCGTTCAAAACTGCGTCGTATTCACCGGGAAGTAGATGAGGCATAGCCATGAAGTTCCTTTCAAACCAATTTGATCTCTAAAGAGTCAGATCGTACCGCAAGGCCAAGATTCACGTGAAACTCTGCGGGCAAGTCTCAGGCTTGCGTTGCCCGCCAG
>DATGFK010000381.1:0-11792 GCA_035309185.1 Aggregatilineales bacterium | reverse complement strand
GTTCATTCCTTGACGGCACCGGCGGTGATGCCGGTGACAAAGTAGCGTTGGAGGGCAAAGAAGACGATGAGGGGGACAGCAATGGAAATGAAAGCCGAGGAACTCATAATGTCCCACTCGGTGGCGTAGGTGCCCAGTAAGGATTGCATGGCAACCGTCACCGGGGCGGTTTTCGGCCCGCTGAAGGTCAGCGCCACCAGCAGGTCGTTCCAGACCCACATGAACTGGAAAATGGTCAGGGAGGCCAGCGCTGGCACCGACACCGGGATGATGATGCGCAGGAACACGCCCCAATCCGTGGCCCCGTCCATCTTGGCCGATTCCAGCAGTTCTTTGGGCAGCCCGGCGAAGAAGTTGCGCAGGAGGTAGATCGCAAAGGGCAGACCAAAGCCGGTGTGGGCCAGCCACAACCCGATGTAAGTGCCGGTCAGGTGTAAGCCATTGAAGATTTGCAGGACGGGCACCAGGGTCGTTTGCAGCGGGATCACCAGCAGCGCAATGACGATGGTGAAGATGGTGCGCCGCCCGCGGAAGGGTATCCAGGCCAGGGCGTAGGCGGCCAGCGCGGCCAGGAATACCGGCAGGATCACGCTGGGGATGGTGATAATGAAGCTGTTGACGAAGGCGCTGCCCATGCCCTGGTGCGCCAGCACCGAGGCATAGTTCTCGATGGTGAAGTGCGGTTGCAGGAAGAAATTCCACCAGCCTGAGGAGGCAATGTCTTCGCGGGGACGGAAGGAGGTGATCAGCAAGCCCACGGTCGGTTCCAGCCACAAAACCCCGATCAGGACGAGCAAGATGTGAACCGCCCAACGCGGCGCGGGCGGGATGCCGAAGCGCGTTTTGGCCCTCTCTTGGATGGCAGGCACTGCGCTGACTGCTGTAGTTGTCATCGTTTTTACCCTTCCGCCTGGAAGCGCCGGATGTTATACAACACAAAGGGCAGCACCAGAATCAGCATGATGACCGCGATGGCGCTGCCGTAGCCTGGCCGGACGGAATCAAAGGTTTCCGTGTACATGCTAAAGCCGATGATGCGGGCTGCCGTGTTGTCGTGAGCCATGATGTAGACCAGGTCGAAAGCTTTCAGCACATAGATGACGGCTGTCGTGGTCAGCACCATCGTCGTGGGCGACAGCATCGGCACGATGATCCGCCAGAACCGATTCCAGGAATTAGACCCGTCTACCAGCGCCGCCTCCAACACTTCGCCGGGCAGGCTCTTGAGCGCGGCGGAGAAGACCACCATCGAGAAGCCGGTAGAAGTCCAGATGGCCGTGATAATCAGCGCCAGGTTGACCAGGTCTTGCCGTCCGATCCACGCCACCGGGCTGAAACCGGGGATCAGCGCGGTGAGGATGGCGTTGATGACCCCGGTGTTGGGATCGTTGCTGTACACAAAGCGCCAGATAATGCCGGTGGCCGTGTAGGAGATGCCCATCGGCACAAAGATGATGGTTTTGATGATCACCTCATAGCGCACCGTGTTTGCCAGCACGGCAAACAGCAAGCCCAGCCCGACGGTGCCCGGCGTATACACAAACAGCCACAAGACGGTGTTGAAGATCGCCCCCCTGGGCTGTCCCTCGCTCAAATCCAGGAACAAATGATCGCTGGTGAACAGTTCGACGTAATTGTCCAGGCCGACGAACTTCGTCGTGGTGAAGTTCTCGCCGGTGTCGAAGCTCAGTTGAACGGTGCGAAAGGTTGGATAAATCAGAAATACGAACACCAAAAAAAAGGCAGGGATCACAAAAAGCCAGCCAACAATCGGATTTGTCTTCATGAACAACCCCTCTCTCCCCGACCTCCTCTCCACCCTGGGAGGACGAGAACCGAACTATTCAGCTCTATCGCTGCCCCCTGGCCTGCACCGCAGGCCAGGGGGATAGGCGTTGAGGGACAGCAGCCCTCAACGCTTGATCCCGTTCGTGCCTAGCTGCCGTATGCTTTCGCGGCAGCATCCTCAATCGTCTGCTGTATCTTCGCCATGTTATCCGGATTGCGGATGAAGTCTTGCAAGCCCGTGCTCATCGCTTGCGAAGCATCCGGCGGCATCTGGTCGGAGCCGTCGAAGACCGACACCGTCGCACCTGCCACCTGGCCCGCGTCAATGGCGCCCAGCGGCGAATAGGTGCTCAGCGGCACGTTCTTGTTGGGCGACACAATCGCGCCCGTCTTGGCCCACAGCGTGTTGCCGTCGGTGCCCGCCATCCACTTGACGAACTCGCGTACTTCGGGCCGGTCAGCGAAGGCGGCCAGCAGGTCGCCACCGATCTCGTCCGGCGTGCCGATCTTGGAGTCGAAGGCCGGGAACATGAAGGCGTTGAAGTCTGTCACAGGCGTCAGCTTGGGGAAGTTCTGGGCAATAATGCTGCCCATGAAGCCGCCTTCGTAGTACAGCTCGGCTTTGGCGTCTGGCCGGAAGACCAGGTTGACCCCGTCAATGAAGCTCGTCGCCAGCGTCCCGTCAATGCCGCCTGTCAGGTTCTTGTCCGCCGGGCTGACGATCTGCTTGAAGGCCGTCAACGCCTTGGCAACACTGGGATCTGTCCACTTGATCTCGTGCGTCGCGAACAGCTTCTGGTACATGTCGGCGCCGTTCTGGCGCACGTAGATTTCCTCGAACCAATCCGTCAGCGTCCAGGAGTCACCTGCGCCGATGCTCCACGGCGTCTTCCCCGCAGCGATGTACTTGTTCTGAATGGCGATCAGGTCGTCCCACGTCTTGGGAATGTCTACGCCCAGCGTCTTGAAGGACGCAGGCTTGTACCAGATCGTGCTCTTGGAGTTGGCCTTCGCCAGGATGGCGTACACAGCCCCATTGACCGTGCCCAGGTCAATGATAGCCTGGTTGTAATTGTCGGTCAGGGTCTTCTTGTCAACAAGGCCTGCCGAGCCGTCTTTGTTGACCAGCGCCTTGACCTGTCCAGCCTTCACAAAGGCGGCCAGGGTTCCCGGCTGCGGGATGAGCGCCAAATCTGGCGGATTGCCACCGGCCAGGCGTGTGCGCAGAATGGGCATAGACTGCCGGTTGCTTTCCACCGTCACCAGGATGCCGGTCGCTTTGGTAAATGCATCCAGTGATTTGTTCATCGCGTCCAACTCCGAGCCCCCGAAGGTCGTCAGAAACGACACTTCTTTGCCCGCCAGCGGTTGGCTCTGTGCGCCGATTATGCCCGGCGCGCTCACCAGAACGAGTGCTGCACTCAGCAGCGTAACAAGGAAAAACCGTTTGTTCATGATCGACTCCAATCTAGTAATTTTCACGCCTTTAGCGGCTAACACAAAGTTTGGCAGGTGTCTTTTCATGCTTTCCTCCGAATGCAGATTACAAAATCTCAGCTAACACGATTTAGCACGTAGGCACAGTTGTTTAGGTTTGAGCCTCACCTCCTTTATGCATCGAAAAAAACTAGCTCGTGCGTCTCGTCAGGTGCGCACCACATGATTCGCGCACGACTAGTTCCATGTCTAACAGGACATCGGCGTGGGAAAGGTCTTCGCCTTCAATGCGCCGCACAAGCATTTCGGCGGCTTCCCAGCCAAGTCCATAGGCAGGTAAACGCATGGTGGTCAAAGGGGGTTCAATGTAGGCGGAGAGAGGAATGTCATCATAGCCAACGACGGCTATGTCCTGTGGAATGTGCAATCCCTCGTTACGGATCGCTTGCAGCGCGCCGAGGGCAACGGTGTCGGATGCGACGAAGACCGCTGTGGGGCGGTCTGGGAGCGCCAGCAGTTCGTTCATCGCCCGCTGACCACCCTGGGGTGTCAGGTCGGCATGGCGGACAAGCGCTTCATCGTAGCGCAGTCCAGCGCCCAGGAGTGCTTGCCGATAGCCTGTCAGGCGGTCATGACTTGCAGTATATTCCAGCGGTGCATTGGTGACAATCGCGATGTGTGCATGTCCCAGGCTGATCAAGTGCTGCGTGGCTTTGGCGGCACCGCCAACGTTATCCACGTCTACAAAGGGAATGCCAATGTTGGGAAGTTGGCCCATCAAGACAATAGGCAATCCGGCGCTATGCGTGTAAAGCAAGTCCTGGTCGTCAAAACGAGGACCAGACAGGATTATTCCATCTACGTGGCGCTGCCGAATCAGATTGGAATAGACTCCATTCGGCGTTGTAGGGTCAATCGCCCTGAACAGCGTATAGTAACCACGTTCTTCGGCTGAATGGGCCAGCCCAAGCAGCACCTGTGGCAAGAAAAGATCGGCGAACGCCTGTTCGATACTCTGACGGACGACAATGCCCAGTACGTGCGTGCGACCAGAAGCCATACTTCGCGCGGCGGCGTGTGGTTGGTAATCCAGGCGCCTGGCCGCTTCAAGAACTCGTTGCCGTGTTTCTTCGGGGATACGCATTCCCGGTACGTTATTCAGCACAAATGACACCGTCGTGCGCGAGACACCGGCCAGGTCAGCAATATCTTTGGAGGTAATTCTCTTCTTCATATCAAAATGGACTAAATAGATAACGCGAATTACTAACTCATGTTAGCAAACACTATAGAACGGTTTTTATTTCTCGTCAAGGGGGTGGGTATCTGTTGCTTTATCAGATTGGCTACACGTGTTTCTAATGTTAAATCTGCCATTTGACAGACCGTAGAACGTTTGGTCTAATCGTTCTGCTGATCTCTTTTACAAGGAGGGTGATTTCATGTCTGAACAGCGCACACATGGAACAGTGGAATATATTAATCCCGAAGGAATGCACAAGAATCCGGCTTTCACACAAGTTGTCGTGGCAACTAATCCCGTCAAGACTGTCTACATCGGGATGCAGAACGCGGTCTCGGCCCAGGGCGAGATCGTAGGCAAGGGCGACATTGCCGCGCAAACCGAGCAGGTAATGACAAATATCCAGACCTGTCTGGATGCGGCTGGTGCCAAAGCCGAGAATATTGTAATCTGGACGATCTATGTGCAGCAGGGGCTGCCAATTTTCCCGGCGATTGAAGTTGGGATGCGCTGGTGGGGCAATCGCCCTAACCCACCCGCCAACAACGTGGTATTCGTCCCGGCCTTCTCACCGCCGGACTTTTTAATTGGCATCGAGGTGATTGCAGTGGTGCCACTCTGATCAGTATTTTGATAAAGGGAAGCCGCGTGATCGATCAAACTTTAGTTCGTGATGTCCACTTAAAAGCCAACCCGATCCTGCGGCGAGAACTCAACAAAATACCCCTGCCCATCAAGCGTCACACGTTGCAGCGATATTTCTGGATCGTGGTCACACTCGTCACGGCGGCAACGCTGGTAATTTCTTACGGGGGCGGTATGAGCTATTGCAGTCGCTACTACCGAGCCTGCAGTCTATCCGACCTGACTTTGTATAGCATCAACCAGTCCTTGTTCCCGGTCATCGCCATTGGCAGTTTGCTGGTCGGGTTACTGTTCGATTTCTACTTCGTAAGCCTGCCTGCCGGTCGACTCCTGCGCGAGAAACAGAGCGGACATTGGGAACTGCTGCGTACCACGCCCTTTCCAATCACGCAAATCGTTGCCTCCAAGTACGCCACTGCCCAATTTCGGGCCTGGCGCGTTCTAGCAGTTGAGGTTGCGCTGCGAGGTGCTGTGTCCGTCATCATTGTGGGTAGCTTTTTGCTGAGCTATACAACGGAGTCATACGGTACGAATGCAGGCATCTTCCTTTCGGAGATAACTTTCTTTGTGATTATCAGCCTGGTTTACGTGCTGGAACCCGTCTGGCGAATGCGAATGCTCGTTTCGATGGGTCTGGCGATTGCGATGCAGATGCGCAGCGTCACCTCGGTGGCCCTGGCCGACCTGGGCGCACTGCTGGCGATGCGCATTGTGCAGGCAGTTCTCGTGTTCCTGTACATCCTGGGCATCTCGTTGCTGATCAGGATGATGAACCCAAACTACGCGTCGTCTTTCTATTCTGAATGGTTCTATCTGTTCGTTACGGGCGGTTTTGGCGCGTGCATTTATGTCTTTTACCGCCTGGGACGCCGATGGCTGCTCCGGCGAGCGCTGCGCCTGTCGTATCCGGTTTACAGGTAATCCTTCTGTTGAAAACAGCAGTCCCGGCATTGACAGTGCAAATGCGTCATTCACTATATAATGCTCACATCAACCCGTAATCCTACCAATTTGGAGTAAGTCTTATGTCCATTGACAGTTCCATGCTGCGCAACGTGCCGCTGTTCAAATTGCTGGACGACGATGAGCTGGTCGAACTGGCCGCGCACATTGACGAAAGAAAATACGCCCCGCAGCAGGTCATCTTCCGCGCTGGCGATCCCGGTGACAACATGCAAATCATCCTGGATGGGAAAGTCGAAACGTTTATTTCCGATGACGATGGCAACAAAATCGTCTTGAGTGAAATGGAAAAAGGAGAGCTGTTTGGGGAACTCTCACTGCTGGATAGTCAGCCTCGTTCCGCTGGGGCGCTTGCCCTTGAGCCGACAACCACTTTCGTCATTGATCGGGATGACTTAAAGCGGCTGGTGACGAAGAAGCCCGAGTCGGCCCTGGACATCATGGCGATCCTGGGGGAACGCATCCGCAAGACCGATTTTCTCCTGAAGAGTCGTTTTACCCGCAATCCGAACGACGTTGTGGCGGAGAAGGCGACTTTTGGCGAGCGCGTTGCCGACCAGGTGGCAAAGTTCGGTGGCTCCTGGAAGTTTATTGGCAGTTTCGCGTTCGTCCTTGTTATCTGGGTGATCATCAATACTGTTATCTTGCATACGCCATTCGATCCTTTTCCTTTCATATTGCTTAACCTGTTTCTGTCCATGCTGGCGGCTATCCAGGCTCCCGTAATCATGATGAGTCAGAACCGTCAGGATACCAAAGATCGCCTGCGATCCGAACTGGATTATCACGTCAACGTCAAGGCCGAGGTGGAAATCCTGCAGCTCCACGAGAAATTGGACGCGCTTTATGCAGCCGTCGTTAAAGAACCGGCTCAATAAGCCAACACGGATTAGCCTTGCCAAAGAAAAATAGAGCCATCCTGATTTTCGGGGCGGCTCTGTCACAGATCTATAAATGCAGATGAAGGGTTAGTTGAGTCTGGCGATGATGGATTGTGTCACGCTTTCAGTTGTGGCTTCGCCGCCCAGGTCGCGTGGCAGGATACCATCGCTTAAAGTGCGCCGCACCGCTGCTTCGATGCGACGGGCTTCGCCGCCGCAGCCGACATGGTCGAGCAGCATGGCAGCACTCAGGACGGCGCCAATTGGGTTGGCAATGCCTTTCCCGGCAATATCTGGCGCAGAGCCATGCACCGGCTCAAAGTACGCTACACCCGATTCCCCAACGTTGGCAGAAGGGGCCACACCCAGCCCGCCGATCAGCCCAGCAGCCTCATCCGACAGGATGTCGCCAAACAAGTTGGTCGTCACGATCACGTCGAAGCGGCGTGGATCTTTCACCAGCCACATAGCGCAGGCATCCACCAGCAGTTCATCGTAGCTCACATTGGGGAAGTCGGCGGCGACACGCAGGCAGCACTCGCGAAACAGGCCATCCGTCTCTTTGAGCACGTTGGCCTTGTGGACGATGGTGACGTGTTTGCGAGGCCGTTTGGCTGCCGCGCTGAAGGCGTAGCGGGCGATCCGCTCGGATGCCTTCACGGTGATCACCCGTTCGGTGATGGCCGTGTCGCCTTCGCGCCGTTCGCGGCCCGAATACAGACCCTCGGTATTTTCCCTTACCAGCAGCAGATCGATTCCCTGTGGGCTTCCCGGCATGGACAGCGTTGGCCTTAGATTGGCGTACAGGTCGAACAACTTGCGCATGGCAAGCACAGGACTGCTGTAGCCCACCACTTTGGTCGAAGGCGAAGACGTCGCGCCAAACAACATGCCACTAGAGGCGCGGATCGCCGCGATTGTATCTTCAGGAAGGGCTGTCCCGTGTCGCTGAAAGCAGTCCCAGCCTGCCTCGGCGCGTGTAAATACGATGCCTAGATTGAGTGCTTCTAGCACGCGAGCGGCAGTCGGGATCACCTCTTTGCCGACGCCATCCCCTTCGATCAGGCAAACGGTGATTGGCTGGCCCGCTTTCGAAGGACTTTCTCCGCTCACGATTGGGCCTGGGCCTCGGAAGCCAGTTTAGCTTTGAGCATCGGGATCAGGCCGCCCGCTTCCAGGATGGCTTTCAGAGAAGGCGACAGCGGTGGGAATTCAAACGTCCCGGCGCTGCAACTCACCGTGTAGTGTTCTGAGTCGACGGTCACAACTTCGCCGTTCTGGATAGCTTCGGCAGCAGGCGCGCACACCACCGGTAACAACCCGCCGTTCACGGCGTTGCGGAAAAAGATCCTGGCGATTGATTTCGCAACCAGCACACGGACTCCCGCTGCGACCAGGCAAGTTACAGCCTGCTCGCGTGAGGAGCCGCAGCCCCAGTTCGTACCGCCCACGACAATATCGCCGGGCTTAACGTTCCCTGCAAAGGTGGGATCGAGATCTTCGAGCGCGTGTTTAGCCATCTCCGCCACGTCGGTCACGGTGTACGTATATTTGCCAGGGAAAATCACGTCCGTGTTAACGTTATCCCCGTACTTCCAGGCTCGTCCCTGGTATTGCATCAATTTTACTCCGTCTCGTCTGATGGCCGGGTGCGACTTCACCAGCCTCTAATTTTTGAGAATACTATACCCGCCGCCAGGGATAACGCATAGTAGGCTTGGGTTTATCTTGATTATTCAAAGTGGCATCTAGCCAGCGTAGTGCAGCATCATACGTTACAAAAGCCTCGGTGGGCATGGACTGTTGCCAGGACAGCGTCCGCAAGAACAAACGGAAGATTTGATTTGCGAACGTGTTCGGCAGGACGAGCGCCACCCGTCCACGCAAATGCTTGACCAGCGGCTCGAATTCCCTGGCCCTTTTGCTTGCATAAGGCGTTAAGCTGACCTCTTTGTCCGAAAGGTCTTGCATTGCCAGGTATAACTTATCCGGCGGCCAGCTCTTGACAACACTCGAAACAGTCTCGAACCACTGATCCACGGTGCTGCGCGTGGCTGGCCCTGTAATCTTGAAGACAGCAATGCGTCCATCGCGTAGCCAACTCAGCGTAACTGGGCGCGAATCTGGTGCTTCCACTGTTTGCATAGCTTGACCCTGTGCAGGCCGACTGTCTGATTTCTCCATAGTAATTGTCAAACCTCATTAAGTTCATATTATTTTGGCCGGGGAAACGTATGTTGTTTGATGATCGTTTCCTCGTCGGTGATCGTAACAATATTGAAGCCGGGCTGTTCACGGGGAGAAGGAGTCGGTGTGTTATCAGGCGGGAATGACGAGATTTGGGTGCAACCCGACGGCGGCGCGGTGAACAGAATCCCATTACAAATCACTTCACAAGGACGATGGACGTGCCCGAACAGCACCGCCCGAATCCGCTCGCGGGCAGGGGCAATGGCTTCCATAAAGGCATCCGAACAGTCGAGCACCATATGTTTGCCTTCATCCCAACCCTCATCCAGCCAGATCGAATCCAGGTGGACGGGCTGATGATGGAGGGCAATGATCAAAGGGGGGCCTTTGCCCGCACACAGGTCACGCAGCGCTTCGAGCTGTTCGGAGGTCAAAGTCCCGGCGGGGTCGGCAGGGCCACGCGAATCGAACACCGCCAGCGCGACACCATTCAAACGCACGTAATAGTCGTAGCGCTCGGCGCTCGGTGCTTTACCCAGCAGCACCTTGCGCATAGCGCGGGGATGATCGTGATTTCCCAGGACATAGAAAATTGGCGTTTTCAGTTTTTGGAGCGTTTGGCGGGCGAGAGCGTAGGCCTCTTCGCTGCCATCGTCTACGATGTCGCCTGTATGCAAGATGAAGTCTGGTTCGAAAGGCAGATCGTTGATCTGCTTCACCAGCGCCTCAAGGGCCGGGAGCGATTTTTGTCCCAGAACACGATAATCCGGCGTGGGGCCAACGTGCGTATCCGTGATGTGGACAAAGCGCATGGCGCGTCCCTTAGAGTGTCTCTTGCCTGCGAGCATTGGCAGGAAATAGTGCGTCAAAAACGCATTTTGCGCAAGGTCAGGTTAGCCACTCGTGGCTCAAAGCGAGGAATGGTTCACTGGCTTGCCCAGGATTTTCTTGCGCTCGTCTACGATAACGTAGCTTGCATCCTTGGCACTGACCGGAGACCCATCGCTCGGCGTATCTATGGTGCCATGCGAGGACGTGACGCGAATCACATAGCGATCCAGGTCGCGTTTCGCCGGTCCATCAATCTGCCGACCCGCCAATGTAAATTTTGATCCGCAGCAAGGACACTCAAAGCGGTTATTGACAGGCACCCAGCTAACAAGACAGCCTCGATAGGTACATACCATACTTAATGCAAGCAGCCCTTGCGGTGTGTTGCTTAACCAGATGCGCCCACCCAAATCGGCGGCTGGTGAGGCACCCACTATTGGCAACATTTGCGGGTAATATTTGAATAGACCACCTGGCACATTTCTTAGAGGGCTTGGTAATGCGAACCAGGTTGCCGCGCCGCAAGCTTCTGTGCCCAATGCAGTGAGACTGGCTGCCCAAAGGTAATTGAGAAACTCGCGGCGAGAGACCTTCTTGACCTCGATGCTATTGCTAGCTTTCGTGCCGCCAGGCGCACGCAGCGCCACATCAGCAACCTGAGCAACTGCCATAAGATTACCCTCGCGAATCAATCGGCAGTCTTATTGTACAACAAATCACAATCGGAAGATCGCCGTTAAGGATACTTCCCCACCAAAACCGAGTGTGTGCGCAGCTGAACAGGGCAGAATCAAGAATTAAACCGTTATGGGATAACCGGAAGGAATGCCCCGCAGATTTGAGCCTGTGAAGAAAGGCCTAAACACCGTAAAATGGAGTTTTGAATCTCCGGCAAGAGGAAGTGAATATCATGGCAGCAGGGAAACGACTGAAGGAAAGCGGTACTCGCGGCAAGAATACGCTATCCGTACACGGCGGCGACGAACGTGAACGGGCGCATCAGGCTATCCCCATGCCGATTATCCAGACAGCGACATACGCTTTTGCCGATACTGAAGACCTCGTCCAGTTCATGCAGCATAAGACCTGGGGCGACGGCGTCGAGGGTCGCGAGGAGTACGGACGCTACGGCAATCCCACCGTGCGTGCCGTGGAGCGCAAAGTCGCTGTACTAGAAGGCGCCGATGACGCGGTGTTGTTCTCGTCGGGGATGGCGGCTATTACGTCGCTGCTGCTGGCGAGTCTGCCCACCGGGACGCACGTCGTCATGACGGATGACTGTTACCGGCGCACGCGCCAGTTCTGCCTGACCTTCCTGTCGCGCCTGGGTATCGAAACTACCGTCGTAGCGATGGGCGATTACGAGGCGTTGGAAGGTGCAATCCGCAAAGAGACCCGTTTCCTCATCTCCGAAAGCCCGACCAACCCCTATCTGCGCTGCGCTGACCTGGAACGGGTGGCTGAAATCGGGCAGAGGCGCAAAGTCCGTACGCTCATTGACAGCACATTCGGCACGCCGATCAACCAGCGTCCTCTAGAATATGGCATTGATTACGTCACACACAGCGCAACAAAGTACCTCGGCGGCCACCATGACCTGCTGGCGGGCGTCGTCGTCGGGCGCAAGGATCGGATCGCCGCGCTGCGGGACGCTCGTGGTGTGTTAGGCGGGATTGTAGACCCCCAAAACGCCTATCTCCTTGAGCGGGGCCTGAAGACGCTAGGCTTGCGGGTAGCCCAGCAAAACGCATCGGGCATTGCCATTGCACAGTTCCTTGAAGGCCATCCCAAAATCGAGCGCGTGTGGTATCCAG
>DATGFK010000380.1:0-8159 GCA_035309185.1 Aggregatilineales bacterium | reverse complement strand
AGTGTCAACGCGCAGTAACCAACGAGTATGCCATGCACCGGCTTCACAGCAATGAACGCCAGCCACAGAAAGAAAATCACCGTCAGGTAGTTTTGGCGGTTCAGCAGAAACATCAAGACAGCCAGGATCACAAACAAGATCGCCAGTCCGTAACGGCCCAGGCGTACCCGGCTTCGCCAGGTTTCTTGCCGCGCGCCCTCGGAGACAACACCTTCTTGCAGGGGTCTGGTTGCGGTGGTCATTAGTCGTACACTCCTTTGAGTGCGCCGGTGTTGCGCACCCAAATAACAGTCATCCCCAACAATATCATAAATATCAAGATCGAGAACGCGGCGGCAAAGCCCAGGCGATAAGCGCCTTGTTTGCCGAACGCCGAGTTATACAGAGCCGTTACCAGGATGTTCGTTTGCCCTGCCGGGTCGCCTTCTGTCATTAAATAGATCACGTTGAACATGTTAAATGTCCAGACGGCATCAAGCGTAAGAATTGGCACAGCGACGGGTCGGATCAGGGGTACCGTAATGTGGCGGAAACGGTCAAAAACGCCTGCGCCGTCCATTTCGGCAGCTTCGTAGTATTCACGCGAAATGCTGCCCAGGCCGCCCAGCAATACCACCATGTAGAACGGCACGCCCAGCCAGATGTTTACGAACAACACCGCAATGAAAGCTGGCACCGGCTCTTTGAGCCAACTGATTGGATCAACCCCGAACTGGGCCAACATCAGGTTGACAAAGCCATACTGCGAGTGGAATTCAGAATGCCAGGTCAGGGCGGCAATAACCTGGGGAACTGCCCAGGGGATCAAGATAATGGTGCGGTAAATGCCCTTGAAGCGTAGTTTCCCATTCAGCAGCAGTGCCAATCCAAAGCCGATCAGCAGGTGGAAGAACACATTCAGGAGAGTCCACAGGATCGTGCGCGCGAAAAGTACCGGGAAAGTTGACCCCGGATATTCGGTAATGAGACGCCCCCATCCGATGATCGCGCCGGTCTTCGGATCGGTATCGAAGAATACATTGCGGAAATTGGCAAGGCCATAATCCAGGCTGTACAGCACCGGGTCTTTCTTAATCATGGCGATGTTATCGTCAGTAAGTGGCGAATCAGGAATCCAGCCTACCTGGCCTGAGTCCGTCTGCACCTTCCACCAGGTTCGCCCATCTACTGCTTGAACTGGCGCTACGGGGGCAACCGGCGTGGCAGCGCTCTGTCCGGGTAAGGGCACACCCAGGTTAAAACCGCCGGTTTGAGACCCGGCAGTTCCAGCCGCAGGCGCAGCGGGCGTTGGCACGCTGCCATAATCCAGAACATGGAGCGTTGTCCCATTGCTAACGTCAACCACGGCCTGCTGGTCGTCACCGGGCGCAACACGCAGCGTTACCTTATCGACCGAGACTTTTGCGGGTTGGCCGACCTGGGGATTTTCCATCGGGCAGCGTACGTTGGTGGAACCCGAAGGCGCATAGCAGGACAAGGTACGGATGCGGAGATCGGAAAAGGCCAGTTGGACGTTGAAGACCAGGGGATAGACGGTAAACAACGTCAGCGCGATGGCAGCCGGTGCGAGCAGGGTAAAGGCCAGCGCATGTTTTAATTTAAGTACTCGTGCAAAGAGCCAGTATAAAATTGCCTCCAGCACTACAGATCCAATGCCCAGGCCGAGGATCAAAGCCAGCATAACCGAAAGACGGTCGTAAAATACTTCGGTTGTGAAACCCCCTATGTTCATAATATTTGGAGTCCTCCGGGCATATTTCTATTTGTTTAGAGAGAATCAGTTTTTGCTTGTCACCAACAATGGCGAGTGGCATCAAACCCCATCTTCCGTCGCAACCCATACTACAGTGTTTTCTCAATGGATGTATTGACGACGCACCCGTCGCACGCTAGTTGAGGAAGGGACGTGCCAAGCGACACGCCCCATCCCAATAAAAGAGTTATCTCACAGTGTTAACTCAAGAGGCAGCAGGTGTGCCGCCGCCGTTGAGCGTGCTGATGCAGGCCGTCGCAGACTTCTGTGCGTTCTTGGGTGCATCGGCTGGTTTCTCGGTCTGCGCCATGATGCCCTTGATTTCGGCGGTCACGGCGTCAAACACGCAGCGCATTTCCGGCTGAACCGGCTGACCAACGCCCGTCTGGAGCGCGGCTGCGGTCTGGGACAGGACTTTGTCTTTGGCAACCGAGTCGTCCTGGAGCGCGGTCGTCAGGGCTGGCAGACGGCCATTCGGGACGGTAAAGCTAAGGACGGTGGCCTTGTCGGTGGTCAGGAAGTCGGCAAAGGCTTGCGCGACCTTCAGGTGATCGCCCGTGGTCGTCGTCGGGAACATGAGGAACTTGCCGGCGATGAACGGAGCAGGAATACCGCTCAGTTTGCTGTCGGCGGGCAGCGTCAGCTTCGGCCAGGGCGAGATGCCGAGGTTATCGCCCAGCACCTTGATGTAACCCTTGTCACCGCCCAGCGACCAGTCACCATTGAGGATCATGGCAGCGGTGCCATTCTGGAAACCGCCATCCATGCAGTTGTAGTCACATTCCTTCGGAGTGATCTGTTCCTTGAACTTCAGGTCAGAGAAGAACTGATAGGTCTGCGTCCAACCATCGGTGTCGAGAACGGGCGTCTTGCCATCAGCGGCAAATTCTGTGGCGCCATAGCCGTGCGCAACCGGGAATACCCAGAACGACTCGCCCTGGTTCCAGGCCAGTGGGGTGAAGTTGGTCACACCGGCATTCTTGGTCGCCAGGTCATGGGCGATCTTGATCAGGTCGGCCCAGGTCGCCGGGGCGGTGGGGACGAACTTCTTGTTGAACAGCAGCATCAGGTGGTTGCCTGCCTGTAGCGGAATGCCGTAGGTCTTGCCCTTGATGACGGGTATGGCGACGATGGCGGGCAGGAACTGCTTCAGGTCAACCAGGCTGTCTACGGGCTGGATCAAACCGGCAGCCGTGAAGGGGCCAGCCTGGTCAGCAACTGTCCACAGCAGGTCAGGGGCGCCGCTACCGGCCAGCGCGGCGGCCTGGAAGTCGGTACGCAGGACTTCGGTGTCCTTGGCGACCAGTTTCAGAGTTGAGCCAGGGGCATTCTTGGCAGCCCAGTCATCGAAGACTTTCTGAATGCCCAGACCTTTCATTGTGTCCGCGCCCTCCTGGTGCCACATGACCAGGTCTACTTTGGGCAGGGCTTGAGATTTCGGGGCTGCATTGACGGCGGACAGCGGCAGCGCCATCACAACGGCCAATAGCAGACTAAAGAAACCAAACAACTTACGCATGATCTTTGCCTCCTCCATGAAGCTTACTGTTTATGAAACACGTTCTCTCAGGTGAGACACAACGGGCCAGGTCATGTCTCACACTTCCAACCTACCGGACGTGCACACCCGGCAGACCAACAACAAACCTTAAGAAGTAAAGACAGGTAGACATCGTCTACGGTCTCGCAGAGACCATCCGCTGCGCGGGCGCAACGTTGGTGGTCTCGCCTGGGATTAGCTCAGACTTGATCAAAACCTGGCTGGCTGTCAACTTCTCGCCTAACAGTCGGGCCATGAGCATCTCCGCTGCCCGCTGGCTGACCAGTGGGCCGGTGTTGTTCATCGCCGTCATATTTGGAGTGGTGGCGCGCAAAAATCCAGGTGAGGTGAAGGTAATCACGGAAAAATCCTGCGGCACCTTCAAGCCGCGCTCTGGCAGGGCATAGTACGCCCCGACTGCGGCCACGTCATTGAAGGCCGCCAGCGCCGTCAAAGTCGGATGGGCGTCCAGGATTTTGTGCATGGTCATGCGACCATCTTCCACGGATACGTCACAGGCATAGATCACCGGCTGCAAGCCGAATCGCTTGCAGGCCGCCTCGTAGCCATGACGGGCGCGTACGGAATAACCAAGATGTTCCCGGAACAGACGCTCCGGGCGATCCAGAAAGACAATCTCACGGTGTTTACGTTCCACGAGATGCGCAATCTGCTGGTAGATCATGTGTTCAAAATCGGTGTCCACCCACGGAACACCTTCGGCATGTTCAGTACGCCCCAGTACGACGAAGGGATAATCCTGCTGCATCAGGTATTCGACACGCGGGTCTTCGAGGCGTACCGTCGCCAGCAGCAGGCCATCACACATGCGGCACAACGCTTTCAGCGCGACCTCATCCTCAGCCTGAGTGTAAAGGTGCAGCGCATAGCCCCTGGACTGAACAACCGCGTTGGCTTCCATGATCATTTCGAGCTGGATGGTGTTCAGGCTGGCAGTTCGACTGTCGCCCTGGTCGCCGCCTTCCAGCGGGAAGAGGATGCCTACCGTGTGCGAACGTCCGGTGACGAGCGATTGGGCTGCCGAACTGGGCTGGTAGCCGAGTTCCGCAATGGCCTGGAAGATGCGGGCACGAGTCTCGTCACGCACAGGCCGGTGTCCGCTGAGCGCATGGGAAACCGTGCTGACTGATACTCCTGCCGCTCGAGCAACGTCTTTAATCGTAGCCATCGAACTTTTTCGCTTTTCAGCAAAATCCTGTTTCAAAAAAACAAATCCAATATCAAAACGTTTTGAAAATCTAGTATACTATAGACTCAAAACGTTTTGTTTGTCAAATTTTGAAAAGCGCTGTTTCAGGTTAAATATCGAAATTTATAAGGAACTGTTCATGGATGGCATTGATCGCTCACACTCAAGGTGAGTATAGTCCTGAGATATTAAAAGACAAATGTACCCTGTCCAGTGAAAGGATTTCTTATGCAAAGGCATTTTCGCAACACGTTATTACATTTCATCGTTGCCCTGGCAGCCTTGATCCTTGCAGCCGTGCCCGCCTTGCAACTTGGCGCGGCGCAGAGCCAGGAATCGCCGCTGATGCACAACAGCCGCGACCTGGTCTATCGCGATCCCGGCGGGGCTGTCCCGGAGGGCACGAGCGTGGCCCTGCGTATCCGCACCAAAAAAGATGGATTTGACATGGCTGTGCTGCGCGTATACGACGGCGACTCGCAGCAGGAAAGTTTCTACGATATGCGCAAAACGGTGACGACGCCCGAAGGCTACGATTACTGGGAATATGCCCTGGCGACGCCTCAGAAGCCAACCGTCCTGTATTACCGCTTTATCCTGCGCAAAGGGGATGTCGTTCTGTACTACGAGGACGATACCAAAGACGACGCAGGCAACTATGACATCAGCAAGAAGGGCGGGCCGGGAACCTTCCTGACGGCCACCCGCAACCAGAACTGGCAGATCGCCGTCTACGCGCCGGACTTCACAACCCCGCAATGGGTACACGACGCAGTGATCTACCAGATATTTCCGGATCGCTTCCGCAACGGCGATAAGTCGAACGACCCGGCGGACGGCTCGCAGACGTTCTATGGCAACCTCAAATTAACCTTCCACAAGACCTGGAACGAGATGGTCACGGACTTCAAAAGCGACCCGACTTTGCAGCCTAATAGCGATTTCTTCGGTGGCGATCTCAAAGGCATCCAAGACAAGCTGCCCTACCTCAAACAGTTTGGCGTCACCGCCATTTACCTGAACCCGATCTTCGAGGCGCGCAGCAATCACCGCTACGATACGGCGGATTATCACAAGATCGATCCCATGCTGGGCACCCAGGCCGATTGGGACGCGCTCGTCAAAGCCGCCAACGCCGAGGGCATCCATCTGATCCTGGATGGCGTGTTCAATCACATGTCCAGCGACGGCCCCTTCTTTGATCGCTATCATCGCTTCACGGGCGGCGCCTGCGAAGACCTCAACAGCAAGTACCGCTCGTGGTTCACCTTCCAGAAGCCGCGCAGTCCAGGCGACACCTCGAACGGCTGCCTGGACGATGGCAAAGGCGACACGGCCTACGTCTCCTGGGCCAACTTCGATAGCATCCCCAAGTTGAACAGCGCTAATCCTGACGTTCGCGCCTACATCTATGGCGCGCCGGACAGCGTCGCCCGCACCTGGATCAAGGACGGCGCAAGCGGCTGGCGGCTGG
Organism: Aggregatilineales bacterium; assembly: GCA_035309185.1. Taxonomy (GTDB): domain Bacteria; phylum Chloroflexota; class Anaerolineae; order Aggregatilineales; family UBA2796; genus DATGFK01. The sequence continues at coordinate 2,182 of DATGFK010000380.1, read as the reverse complement.
ACGTTGCCAACGAGATTGACGACGGCAGCAGCGCCAACACCTACTGGGAAGAGTTCCGTAAGGCAGTGAAGTCAACCAATCCCAACGCCGTGATCATCGGCGAATTGTGGGACGATGCTTCGGTCTGGTTGACCGGCACGCAGTGGGATTCGACCATGAATTACCGGATGCGTAATGCTGTGATGGGCTACGTCATCACCACACCCTACGCCGATACCAATAGCTCCTTCCCGGCCTATACACCCAGCCAGTTCGACGGCACGATCCAGGCCATGATGGAGGACTATCCCCCTCAGGCGATGGACGCCATGATGAACCTCCTGGACAGCCACGACACGGCCCGCCTCTCCACCGTGGCAGGCGACAGCCAATCGCAGAAGCTGGCCGCCTTCTTGCAGTTCATGATGCCCGGCGCTCCGACAGTCTATTACGGCGACGAGATCGCGCTCAAGGCCAAAAACGTGAACGGGCAGGTTGATCCCTTCAACCGAGCGCCCTATCCCTGGCCGGACGAAAAAGGTAACTTCTATCCTGCGCCGGATAACGACATGCTGGCCTATTACACCAAACTGTCGCAGAGCCGCACTGCCAATCCCGTCCTGCGTGAGGGCGCGTACCGCACGCTGCTTACCGACGACCAGAATGGACTGTATGCCTTCCTGCGCAGCCCACAGGCGAGTGATACGACTACATCAAACATTGCGCTGGTCGTCGCCAATCAAAGCGCAAGCGACCATCCTTTTGACGTGGATGTCTCGTGCCTGACCGACGGCACGACGCTGACCGATGCCCTGGACGGCAGCAAATTGAGCGTCGCCGGTGGCCTGGCTTCTGGTTCGATCTCCGGCACGATTAAGGCCAGGAGTGGTGCGGTTTATATCTCATCTGATGCGGGCGCGTGCGGCGCGTTCAATGCGCCTGTAGCAGACGTTACCTCTAGCACGCCCGTCGCACTCTTTTCAGCGATAGGCAGCGATGACAAGGTTTTGATCAGCCTTCTGGGCACGAATGGGGTGGTATCCTACGACGTGTATCGCAGTTATTTCAAGGACGGCGGCTACACTCGTCTGAATGATGCGCCCCTCACAAATCCACAGTACGACGACACGGCTGTTGTCAATGGCTCTCGCTACTATTATTACCTGGTCGAACGTAAACCCGATGCTTCCGCCTTCCGCACATTGGTGCAGGGAGCAGTTCCAGGGGCAAAAATCGTTTCGGCTATCATCGCCACGAGCGACAATAGCGCGCAGGTCAGCGCCCCGCTTTCGGCCAAAGGCATCGATGTGACGGCTACGGTCAGCTTCGATAGCCCCAACACGCAAACTGTGCGGGCAGAGGTCGGCTTGTTTGAGCCTGGCACCCTGGATTTCCATCTCGATCCCGCTGATGTCGCATGGCAGGTACTTCCTGCGCAAACCGGAACCGGAACGCTCACCTTCCATGCGACCTTGCAAGAAAAAACTCCCGGCGATTACGTAGCCGTGGCAAGTTTCAGCAGCGCGGGCGGCGAATCTAACGCCACGCTGAGTAACCAGATACCCGTCACGCTCACCGCGCCCGCCTCAACGGCCAAACCCGCCGCGCCCGCCAATCTCAAAATCGGCGATGTGGGCCTCTTCAAAGTGATGCTCAAGTGGGATGCCATTCCGGGCGCCTACAGCTACCGCGTGTACCGGGGCGATGCCAACAACCGCAAAATGATTGGAGAAACGACGCAGACTTCGTTCCGCGACTACGACGTTTTCACCGGGCAGGAATATCACTATTCGGTGACGGCCCTTGACGAATCGCTCAACGAGTCAGACTTCGCTCCGATCCAGATCGCATCCGTTGCCAACCAGGGCGCCAATGTGACCTTCCAGGTGACGGTTCCCGACAGCACGCCTAAGGATTCGCCGGTCTACATCGCCGGGGACTTCGGAACGAAAGATTACCCGACCTGGAATCCTGGCGCGGACAACATGAAAATGGCCGACAAGGGCAATCACACGTGGGAGATCACGCTCAAACTGCCGCCTGGCGCGACGGTGCAGTACAAGTACGCGCGCGGGGATTGGAGCGCTGTAGAGAAGGGCGCGAAGTGCGAGGAGATCGCCAACCGCACCCTGTTCGTCAAGCCCGGCGATAGCACCCAGCAGGATACCGTTCTCAAGTGGCGCGACATTGACAAGTGCGGGTA
>DATGFK010000379.1:0-4475 GCA_035309185.1 Aggregatilineales bacterium | reverse complement strand
CGATGCTCCACGGGGCGTGGCCGTCGTTCGGTAGCGGAATGTAGATCGCGTCTATGTCGGGATCGGCCAGCAGCGCCTCGTAGGAGCCGTAGGCCCGCTCGATTCCGAGTGAATCGGCATAAACGCGCGCCCTGCCTGCATCGCGGCTGGCAACCGCCAGCACGACGTTATCCCGCGCGGCTTTGATCGCGGGAATAACCTGCTCACGGGCGATAGTAGCTGTACTGATCACACCCCACCGGATGGTCGCTGGCATGGCATTGTCCTTGCGAAAACTTCAGGCGCAACATCCGCAAGTATAGAAAGAGCTAACGAATTCTTCAACCAGATTAACTTGAGTGCTTAACCTACTGAGCTGCCCCCAGAAATTGTACCGGCCTGAGTGAGAGTGCCGATGGGAGAAGGGGGCCAGAGGGTTGAAGGAATCCCCCATCGCCCTAACCAGTCCTCGATTAAATTGCTATAATTTCAGGCCATAATGATCGCTGTACTTTGTATCTCTCAACGGACGGACGGGGACTTAAAGGTATGATCCAAACACCGTCGTACAGGTACCACGAGTGCTAGGATATGGAGGCTGCACGATGTCCAAACTGATCTACTTTATGCCTGCGTCGCTGGATGGCTTTATCGCGGGTGAAACCGACAACATGGACTGGTCGGTGCCGGATGAGGAGGTATCCGCTTTCATCAACGATCTGGAACGGCCCTTCGGCACATATCTCTATGGACGCAAGATATATGAGACAATGACGGTTTGGGAAACGCCAGATGTCATTCCTGGTCTGACGCCGCCCATGATGGAATTCGCACGGATCTGGCAAGCAGCCGATAAGATCGTCTATTCCAAATCCCTGGAGACCGTCTCTACACCGAAGACTCGTCTCGAGCGGGAATTCGAACCGCAGGCGGTTCGCGACCTGAAGGCTCAATTGCCTCACGATATTGCGGTGGCTGGTCCGAACCTGGCCGCGCAGGCGATCCGGGCCGGGCTTGTCGACGAATATCATCTGCTCGTCATCCCTATGATGCTTGGCGGCGGCAAGCGGATTCTGCCCAGCAACGTAGGCGTAAAGCTGGATCTCCTGGACGAGCGCCGTGTTGGTAATGGATGGGTCTATCTTCGCTATCGCACGCGAGTCTGATGGAGGCAGCGGTCACTAGAGTGTATTCGTGATGTGTTGGCTCATCAACGGAGGCTTCTAGAAATGCCTGCGAAACGATACATTGTACGCTTGACCGAGGACGAACGGACTGGCAATGATTGGGCCTATGCCATGAAAGACCTGGTGGCTGTATTACTGTCCCGATGCAGAGCGTATTCGCGTGGTGATGGACAATCTCAACACCCAAACCATCGTAACGTTGTACAATACCTTTGAACCCGCTGAAGCCCGGCGTATTGCCTGCAAACTAGAGATCCACAAAATGCCAAAGCACGGATCGTCGCTGAATATCGCAGAAATTGAGTTAAGCGTCTTTGGTCGTGAGTGTCTCAATCGTCGAATTCCTGATGTTGGAACCCTGAAACGCCTACGAATCCACTGTTCATTGGCGGTTCACCACTGCCGGTGCTTGTATCAAACTACGTCGTCTCTATCCCTCATATTCAGAATGACTGAGTACTAGTTCCCCTTCGCCCATTCTTACGGGCGAAGGGGCCAGGGGTTGAGGGAGTCTTCCCCTACGGATACAGATAGGGCTGATCGGGGATGGGCGCTGCATACCGACACGTGAGCCTGTGTACCCGCCCGTCTGTAGGCCAACTACAGCCAACAGGCCAAAGCCAACCTCTACAGATGGACACTTTACTGTTGTAATAGGGGGTCAACAAAGTAGAGGAGGTTCTGACGATGCCTGACAGTATCAAACGGCTGCGCCGTCGCACCCGGAATTCTGGAATGAAGCTGGGCAATCGCAATGCGCAGCAGTACAACATTCGCGCCGAAGGTGAGCCTATCTTCGTGCGCCTGCGGGCGGGGGACTACTTCACGGTGGCTTGTCGCCGCGCCGGGGTTCCTGTCGCCACCGCCAAAAAATGGCTCGAATTGGGCAAGAGTGGTCAGGGCACGATGTGCGGCACGAATATCTGCGGCGAGGATCACGTGTGGTTCTATGAGGAGGTGATGCGCGCCCTGGCCGAGGTCGAGGGCAAAGCGGTAGACACCTGGACCACCGAAATTCTGAAGGGGAATTGGCAGGCTGCCCGCGACTTCCTATCACGGCGATTCCCGCATCGCTGGGGCAGCAGCGAACATCGCCTGCTCAAGGTGCGTTCTGACGGTCAAATGGAACTCCACCTGGCCTGGGACGACGATGAGGAGCAAGAGGAGAATACTCTACCGTATGATTCTTCGGTTTAACCGGAGGATAAACTTCGGATGGTATGTCATTGTCCGTCGGTGTCACCCCTTAAAAGGGGGTGACACACCGGACACATGGATACATCCGTATCCGGCAACAGGGAGGATACTAGAGCGGACAGGGTGGATACTTTGGCAGCATCAGACAAAATTGACTGGCACAGGTGGGCGACCACATAGCCCCTGCGCGGAGACGTTCGCGTTGGGTAGGGGAGGGCCTATGTGCCCTCCCGCATTGCAACCACACAAAGACTCAGGGGTACAAATACGGCTGATCGGGTTGGGTGGTTGGCTCAATGGCGTCCGCGACGAGGATGGGCGTCTTCTGGTTGTCGAATTGTTGAACCTGGAATTTACCTTTCACATGCACCCAGCTATCGGGGACAAACTTCGCAGCCTGATCGGACTGCACGATCACGCCGATGGCAACTGCGTCGGCCACACAGCAGCTAATAGTGAATCGGGCCACCATAAAACGCGGCTGGTTATCGAAACGGATGTCCCGGTAGACGAAGCCGACCAGGTCAGCGCCCTGTCCCGTGAATTCGTCCATGTTGGTGGTTGTGTTGAATGCCTTGACCCAATCCAGCACGTTGCGATCCGTCGAAGCCGTTGTTAATTCCGTGGAGTTGCTGGAACCGTTCAAGCCTGTGTAGCTCATGTTCACGCCGCTTGTCCCGACTGCCGCTGCACCCAGCGGCTTGGAGGGGATGATCAGCCCGACGATTAACGGAAGCGCGATCAGGGACAGCACGGGCCAGGAAACCGCCCCGTGTACGTGATCATGGCCGTGATCGTGTTCCGCATGGTCATGATCGTCGTGATCGTCGCCATGATCATGTTCGTGATCTTCAAGGGCATGGGCGCGTTCTTCTCGCTGCTGGCGCAGCACGTTCGCAATCCCCACGCCGCCCAGCGCCAGGAAAATGCCCGTCGCCAGCCAGGACAGCCAGCCGAATCGCTCGTTAATGTAGTAATAAATATGTCCGGAGAGCATGTTATCCAGGAAATACAGGCCCATCAAGAGCAGAATGATGGCCTGGAGCCATTGTCGAGTGCGTGCAGTCAACATCCTAGAACCTCACGTTCAAATTCAGCCAGATACCGAACAGTACCGAGAGCAGGAAGGGCAGGATCACCATGTAAAACACGGTACGGCGCTTGAAAACGCCCAGGTACATGGCCGTACTTTTGATGTCCACCATTGGCCCAAAAGTCAAGAAGGTCAGGATTGAGCCAGTCGTGAAAGTGCGGGCAAAGGACAGCGCCAAGAAGGCATCCACCGTGCTGCATACCGAGAGCAGGAAAGCCAGGCCTGCCATCACGAACACCGAATTGACCGGGTTGGTCGCCAGGGTTTTGAGCGTGTCCTGCGAGATGAAGGTCTGCAATATGGCCGCCAGGAATGCCCCGATGACCAGGTAGCGCCCCATCTCGAAGAATTCTTCACCGGCCAGCTTTAGAGCCTGGACGAGTCCGGGCAGCAGCGCAAGCCGCTTCTGAGAATTTTGAGGCAGTGCAATCGCGTCTACCGAGGCGCCTGCGATGCCTGGCAGCGCTTCCGGCCGGATCACTTTCTGCGGGCGGTTTTGAAGGGAGAACAGCAGCCCCACAGTGACCGCCATGATCCAACTGATCACAAAGCGTCCGATGAGGATCGGCCCCCAGCCAAAGGCTGTGTAGGTGCTGGCGAGGACGATGGGATTCATGACCGGTGCAGCCAGCAAGAAGGTGATACCCACCGGGATCGGCAGCCCTTTCTGATACAGCCGTCGCGTCACCGGGACAACGCCGCACTCACAGACCGGGAAAATAAAGCCCAGCATACTGCCGACCAGCGCCGCCGCAATCGGGTTGCGGGGTACCAGGCGGGTCATGTCCTCGTTGCTGACAAAGGCGCCTATCAGCCCGGAGATTAACGTGCCGAGCAGTAAAAATGAGACCGCTTCGATAAAGATTCCGAGGAAGCGGGTACTGAAGGTCACCACGAGGGTTCCGAAGTCAACAGTCATAGGAAGTCACTACCTTGCCAAGTTAGCGAAAATCATAGCGCGTCTTTGGGCGCCTGAAGATGAGTGTTCGGTGAATCAGGCATGTTCCTTGCCGAAATAG
>DATGFK010000378.1:0-5318 GCA_035309185.1 Aggregatilineales bacterium | reverse complement strand
CAGCCATCAGCCGGGAGCAGTCCAACTCTGGCACCTGTTGGCAATCCGCAGATTCAATCTTCGGGGGCGCAGAGTACGGCAATCGGACAGGGCGATCAGGGAGGGCCGGGCAGCGGCCTGAATCCCGCCGCGCTCAGTGTGGGCGCCCAGGCTACCGTCACCGTCGTCTCAGGCGGTACGTTGAATATGCATCCGTCGCCAAGCGCGACAGCGCCAATTGTTCACACGTTGAACCCTGGCGACAAGGTGATTGTCCTGTCGCCGCCGCAGCTTGCCGAAGGCTTCCGCTGGTGGCTGGTACGCGCGCCGGACAACAGCCAGGGGTGGGCCGTAGACCAGATTGGCTCGACGGTGACGCTGACACTGGTTTCAGTCATTGATACGGGCAACTGCCTGGGACACGTAGGCGGGACGCTGCACGTGGGCGGCACGGCTATGGCGAAAGATCACGAATCGCTGTTCAACACGCCGGGGCCGGTCACAACGGAGAATACAGTCGCTAGTGTAAAGGCTTGCGATAAATTGGACATCGTAGGCGGCCCGCAGGTTATCAATGGGATCAACTGGTGGCAAGTGCGCACTGTCAGTGGGACGGTTGGCTGGGCATTCGAACGCCCCCTGTACGCGCCGGGTGGGCCATTCTTAATCATCCCCATTGATTGAATTCTCTAATAGACTACCACAATTCGTTGTAGCTGTCTGTAACGCCAGTCACAGAATGAAAAGTCTGTTCGTGTTATAGATCTATCATCGCATAATCCCCTCAATCGGAGGCAATTGAATATGCAGCAGACTCAGGCCGGCATTACTGCGCTGGTCACGGCCTACGCGCGCGCCTACCACGCGACTCACGACTCGCCCAAAATCTTTGACGACTTCCTGGCCGATCAGTTGTATACGCCCGAAGAACATAGCAGCTTTGACCACAACCTGGCGGAGATGGTCGGGACGCTCGAAAGCATTGCGCCAGACGTTGTCGCTTCAAAGCCCGATCCGGCGACGGCGCTGGCGGCTGTCATCCAGTTCATTCATGGCCCCGTGACCCTGAGCCGTTCACGCTACACCGAGGATTGCCTGGTAGATGCCATCGCGCAAGGCGTCAGACAGTACGTGATCCTGGGCGCAGGCTTTGACACATTCGCCTTCCGTCAGTCCGATCTGCTTGAAAAACTGGAAGTTTTCGAGGTGGATCACCCGGTCACGCAGGCGATGAAACGCCAACGGATCGGCATGGCGGGTTGGGAGATTCCCACGAAATTGCATTTTGTGCCGGTTGACTTCAACAGTGAGAAAGTGGCCGACGCCTTGCTGCGTTCGTCCTTTGATCCGCGCGCTCAAAGCTTTTTTAGCTGGCTGGGCGTCACGTATTACCTGGCGCGGGAGGTAGTTTTCGACACGCTCAAGGCCATTGCGGACATTACTGCACAGGGCAGTACAGTCGTGTTTGATTACATGGATACTGATGCCTTCATTCCCGAAAAAGCCGCCAAACGCATTCAATTGATGCAGGCGGGCGCGCGGCGCGTTGGGGAGCCGATGCAGACAGGCTTCGACCCGGCAGTGCTGGCCGATGATCTGCGTCACGCGGGCCTGACGCTTGAGGAGAACCTGAGTCCAATGGCGATTGAAGAGCGATACTTTCGAGATCGCACGGATCGCTACCATGCCTATGAGCACGTCCATTTTGCAAGGGTGCAAAAATGAACATGTTCATTTCGAGATCGGACAATCCAGACCCTGAGCCGAGAAACGGCCTGAAGGTAAGGATTTTGGGGGAGCAGCGTTAGGATTCGGTTCGGGCCAGCAGGTGAAAATCCTTTAGACCGACCCATACCTGCTGGCCGGGGTTAATGCCTTTTTCGCGGGCTTCGTCGGCGGTCAAAACAACCTGAAGGGTTATTGGATCAGGCGAATCTTTGCCCGGCGCGGACAGTTGCACGAGCACCCGTTCCAGCGGCCCGGCAAACGTCGCGGACTGGACAATACCAGTCCCGATAAGCTGCCCCCGAATTCCATCAGGCGTGAGCGCCAGTTCGATCTCCTCCGGGCGCGAGAAAATATCCACCTGTCTGCCGGAGAGGTGTTCCGTATTAGGCGGCGCCTTGAGCGTTACCTGCTCGTGCTGGTAATTGAGATAGACTTTGTTGCCGTTGCGTTCGCCATTGAGCATGTTGGCGCTGCCCAGGAAGGTGGCCGTAAAGCGATCCTGGGGACGGCGATATAAGGCGCTTGGCACGCCAATTTCAAGCAGATTGCCCTGCTCGATAATCCCGATACGGTCAGCCAGTTCAAAGGCTTCGTCCTGGTCATGCGTGACCAGGATGGTTGTCAGGTTCAGACGCTGCTGAATCTCGCGTAGGGTCTGACGAAGCTGCACGCGAATTTTGGCATCCAGTGCGCCGAAAGGCTCGTCGAGCAGCAGGACTTCAGGCTCGTGCGCCAGGGCGCGGGCCAGCGCCACGCGCTGCTGCTGGCCTCCGGAAAGCTCGGAGGGCATTCGATCTCCGTAACCGTCCAGCCCGATCAGATTGAGCAGTTCGTCGGTGCGGCGCTCGCGCTCCTGGCGGCTTACCTGACGAATGCTCAGTGCAAAGGCGATGTTCTCGGCAACGGTCATGTGACGGAATAGCGAGTAGTTCTGAAACACGAAGCCCGTGTTGCGCTGTTGAACGGGCAGGTCCGTCACGTCACGGCCATGCAGCCAAATGCGACCCTGATCCACATTAACCAGCCCCGCGATCAGGCGCAGCAAGGTGCTCTTGCCGCTGCCGCTGGCACCGACCAGGACAAACAGTTCGCCGGTCAGGACTTCCAGCGTGAGATTCCTCACGACGGAGAGATGGGTTTTTGTCTGGTAGGATTTACTGACGTTATCCACCAATATTGACATATTGACAGTCTCCTTACCTGGCCGGACGACGCCTGAGCAGGCTCATAACGACGAGTATGGCAATGGACAGCAGCCCAAGTGTTACCGACACCCCGTAGGCGCCGATAAGGTTGCGGTCATCCATAGCCCGGAAAACGAAAACTGTGGCGGTTTCTGTCTGTCGTTCAATACTACCACCGACCACGGCCACCGCGCCAAATTCACCCACAGAACGGGCGAAGGTCAGCACAATGCCATAAAGCAGGCCACTCCAAATCTGAGGGAGGATAATGCGGCGAAAGGTTCGCCAACGGCTGGCTCCCAGCGTAAAGGCTGCCTCTTCCTGTTCCCTCGTCAGGTCTGCAAGGACGGGTTGTACCTCACGAGTCACGAAGGGGAGCGAGACAAAAATCGTAGCCAGCAGCATTCCCGGCCAGGCGAAGGCGATCTGAAAATTGGCAGGCTGCAACCAGCCGTTGCGGCCAAAGAGCAGGATCAAAGCGTAGCCGATGATCACGGGCGAAAAGCTGAACGGGGCATCAACCAGCGCATTGACCACGTTTTTGCCCGGAAAATTGTGACGAACCAGCACCCAGGCCAGGGCGATCCCGGCGATTGTGTTGATGATCACAGCCCCGAAAGCCAGCAAAAATGTCAACTCGAAGGCATCAATCACATCTGGCGTCAGCAGTGCCTCGATCAACTTGCCCAGGCCGCTGCCCAGCGCGCCCTGCGTGATGGCGACCATAGGCGCGAGGAGCAAGATTCCCGCGTAGCCCAGCACAAGCGCCAGCAGAAGCGCTTGAAGGGGTGTGCGAATGCGGAGTTCACGCATGACGCCTCCTCAGGAAAAAGTCAACGCCGAGGGTGATGCTGAATGCAATCGCCAATAGAACCAACGAGACTCCGCTGGCCGACTGCATATTGCCGCCTTCAACCTGCCCGTAGACGTACACGGCTGCCGTCTGCGAACGCATCGGAATATTCCCGGCCACAACCACAATGGAGCCAAATTCTCCCAGTGCGCGGCCAAAGCTGATCAGGGCGCCACTGATGACCGCAGGGCGGATGGCCGGGAAAATCACCCGGCGGAAGGTTGTCCAGGGCGTTGCGCCGAGCGTATGGGCCGCTTCTTCCTGGTTGGCTTCCAGTTCTTGCAGGACGGGCTGCACCATGCGCAGCACGAAGGGATAACTCACAAAAAGCAGCGCCAGGACGATCCCGGGCGGCGCGAAGAGGATTCGGAAGCCCAACTGCTTTTCAAAGAACCCGCCGATGGCTGTCTGTGGGCCGTAGAGCAGCACAAGCATGACCCCCGTGACCAGGGTCGGGATGGCGAAAGGCAGGTCAACCAGCGCGTTGAAAACGGCTTTGCCGGGGAATTTATACATCGTCAGCACGTAAGCGGTCAGCGTCCCCATGACAGTATTGATCACCGTCATGACTGCTGCCGTCCACACGCTTAACCACACGGCATTCAACGCTGCCGGGCGCGTGATTGATGTCACGAATGTTTCCAGGCCGCCCCCCAGACCTTCCACGCCAATGGCGAGCAGCGGCACCGCGATAAACACGGCCAGATAGCTCAGCGCGGCGAAGCGCAGGCTCCAGGCGCCCCACGCGGCCTGGGGGCGAGGCACAGGACGTGCATCGCCGTTAAGCGGAGCCTTTGCTGAAGGCAGAGAAATGTCTGTCATTGCCGCCTTGAACCTTCACTGGCCTTTGATTTGCGTCAGCAACTGCGTAATCTTACCGCTGTCGCCGAAGAAATCCGTGGCTATTTTGTCCCAGCCGCCAAACTCTTGCACGCTGAAGACATCCTTGACGGTCGGGAACTGTTTGGCTATCTCGTCTTGTTTGGCGATGGTGGGATCGACGGGGCGGAAGCCATATTTGGCAAGAACGGCCTGGGCTTCGGGGCTGGTCAGGAATTCGACAAAGGCTTCAGCAGCGGGGCGGACGCCGTGTTTATCTACGTTTTCGTCTATAAGGGCCACAGGCAGTTCGATCTGGATGGTCGAAGTGGGGTAGACGATTTCAAAGTCGGCAGGGGCAGCCTGTGGCGTAGCTTGCCGGTTAAAGATGGCGTCGGTCTCGTAGGTGATGGCTACATCGCCCACGCCCCGTTCAAAGTTAAGGATGCTGCTCTGCGCATCCTTATCCAGCACGCTGACATTCTTGAACAGGTCGCCTACAAATTTGAGCGCGCCATCGTCTCCCTTGTCATAGCCAGTGACGTTGCCCCGTTTCGCCGCGCCATAGGCAGCCAGGATATTCCACTGGGCGCCGCCGCTGGTGGTAGGGTTGGGCGTCAGCACGTCAATCTCCGGTTTCGCCAGATCGGCCCAATCGTGGATGGCTTTTGGATTACCTGTGCGGACGACGAAGACGGCCAGCGAAGTTGCGAATAAGCCATTGTAGGGAGTTTTCTTCCAGTCATGGGTGATCA
>DATGFK010000377.1:0-4245 GCA_035309185.1 Aggregatilineales bacterium | reverse complement strand
CACGGGCGCAGCCAGGAGGCCCGGCAGACGCAGCAGCGCAGCAAGGAAGATGATCAGCGCAGCAAGGAGAACGACTCGATTGCGTCTAGCGCGAACGGTTCCATCAGATAACGTGGCTGGTTCCAAGCGCGGGCCACCGTTTCTCGTCGGGTGACGAGTTGTGAGAATAGTCACGAAATATTAACGTGGGGTCGGGACTGATTTGAGGCGTTAAGATTAGTGTTTCATTAATCTTTGAACTTCAAGACCCTATAAGCGCCTTGATCGCGGCGACCGCGGGCTTTGGAGAGCCGTCCGAGTGCCAGAGGCCAAAGTGATGCTCGCCGCTTTCTGGATCGGGGCAGTTAGGCGGTGTACAGGTGGCGTCAGGAGGGAAATCAAATGCTGTCCAGATCAACCAGCCTGCGCCAGCGGCTTCCGCTGTGCTCACGGCCTCTTGCAGCGTGGTCGCCTGCTGGGCTTCGTCCCCACCGAAGGTGCTGTAGCCCAGTTCCTCGACCAGGATGGGCTTCGTTATGCCTGATTTGAGACCGGCGATCTTCAGGCCCAGGCTGAGTGCATCGCCATAATGATGAAAACTGACCACGTCCACAACCCTGGCGGTCGAGAGGCCATCTTGTGCCCAACCTGCTGTGGTCAAGTGGTTGGGATCGCTGCGATGCACGAGGGCAACTGTACTGGCTAACCAATCGAAGACCACCGAGGCCGGAAAATCGCTGCGGGTGTAATCCAGGTCGCCTTCATTGCGCACGTCCCAGGCCAGGATCGCCGCCTCAGCGGCGTAGCGTGTCACGATGTAGCGCGTGCGGGCGGCTGCTGTTTCGGGAGCGAGGTAGAGCGGCTGGGCTGTCAGGTCGGGCAAGTCGTTCAAGGTCACAATCAGGTGGAAGCCGTGCCGCGCTGCCTGCACAATGATTCCATCGAGTCGCGCAAAAGCGTCGGCCTTAGGCGCGGCGTCGCCGCCAGGGCAGTCGAAGAGGACATCGTAATCCAGAAAAATGCGCAGTGTATTAAAGCCTGCCGCGCGAATCAGGTCGAAGTCTTTACCTACAGCATCTACGTTGCTATCCGTCAGAAAGCGTCGCCAGGGCGCGCGGGCCGGGTAATAGTTTATTCCCCGCACGTGGAAAAGTTTGCCATTGAGCACGAAAGCACTGCCTGATGCAACCGCGAAGCCGCCTCTTATTTGAGGCACATAAGGTTGAATTGCGGCCTGCGCCGCACTGATCTGCGAGGAGGGGCAGGCCGGGGGCGCAACCGGCGTAAAAACATTGTGCTTGCGCAGTGCAAGCGCCGCCTCTGCGCCGTGCGGATTGACGGCCAGGGCGTTGCGATACGCCTTCAGCGCGGCGTCGAGGTTGCCCCGTGCTTCGAGAGAGGCTCCGTAGTTGTAATACGCTGGATAGAGCTTTTGCCCGGCGTCTACTCCGTCACATTGTCCGCTCTGCGCGTGTGCCTTCTCAATGTCATGGATGGCGCGAGGCCAATCGCTGCCCCATGCTGAGGCGAGATCGGCGCACAGTGTGCTGGCCCCGCGTAAATCGAGCGTGGGCCAGGGGGTTCCACTCGATGTACCGGAAGGGGTAGGCTGGCAGGCCGCTAATATGCAACTGATAAAGATCGGTGCAAGTAACCTATTTTGCCAAGTTGAGGTTTTCTGCGGAAGTGATTCCTCAGTCATCTATCTGCTGGCTCAATAGGCAATGCTCTATTCGAGGCGTACTTGGTCCCAATTTTGAGGATTATTCGGATCGGGCCACCATAGACCACAAGCATCGGCAATATCCGCGTTAGGATCATTAAAATCCGCCTCCCACAGGAATTCAAGGAAGCCATTTCTGTAGGCAGGCAAATTACATGAGAAATTCTCGGAAACTAACCTGGGATGAACAGTTGTTATATCATACGCCGTGAAGTCAAACCAGCCGCTATTTTTGTTGTAGGCAATAAAGTAAAGATGACTCTGGGTGTGCAGCAGCAAGTACTCGATGTAGGGAATGTCTCCCAAATCCTGAACGCCAGATGTTGTTTCATTCCGGAGAGCAAGATGCTGATATTGCCCCTCCTCAATTGAGTAATTTGTGTCGGGCAAATGTCCCATCTTAATAACTTGAAAACCGTCTAATCTACCCCAAATAGGAGACGTTTGAACTTGAATGACATATAGGACTGGCAGGCAACAGAAAACGGCGAACAAAGTTAATAGAACAATCAGGACGATTTTGGCAATTCGTTGCCAGCCTGATTTTACGTTATGGGGTAGCGCCACAGAAAGTTTCCGTTTCGCATCCTAAAGAACGTTTGCTGATTCACGCGCACGAGAATGCTCAGCAGCCAACCCAGCAATCTAATGCACGCCGATGATCTCGCTCAGCGTCCCCTGCCCGACTTGCTGAACATTTGAACCATCAAGGCCCATACGATAGGTTGTGTCCACTTTCGGATTATTGCCCGACGCGGCTATCCCGGAAAGACTGTAGTAGATGCCGTCGTTGCCCCAGATCAGGCTGGTGATGGTCTGATCAGGACTCGTGAACTGCGTCAAGTTGCGGCGCGCCGAGCCGTCCAGGTTCATGATGGCGATGTTCGCAGGCGGTGGAAGTTGTCCTTTGACCGCAGGCAGCGCGCTGCTGACCACCAGGAACTTCCCGTCTGGCGAACCATCGGCGAGCAGGTCAGAGGTATTGGCAGGCGTGACGTTCCGGGGATGCGCAAGATCGGCGAGGGTATAGACGGCGACTTTGCTGGTTCCGGTGGTGTCGATCTGCATGGCGATAAATCCCGAACTGTTGCGCAGCCACTGGTTGAAATTATTCGCACCGGCGGGCAATGCCAGCGGGGCGCTGGCGGCTGTCACATCCACCACGTACAGTTGATTCCCGCCGCCACTGGCCGACGCCTGCAAATTGAGCGAGGCATAAGCCAGACGCTTGCCGTCCGGCGAAAAGGCAATCGAAGATACGGCGCTGCCGGGTTGAGTCGCGGGGACAAGCTGGATCGTCTGGCCGCTGGCAACATCATAGTAGCGGATGCCAGAGCTGCCTTTGCCGGAATTGGCGCTCACCTCCTGTACTTCGTAGAAGGCAAAGCCCGACGAGTCTTCTTTCCAGGTGATGCTCGGATTGCTGAGACCTTTGCCGTTGGGAATATCTTTGCCCGTGCTAGTATCGGCAGAGGAGAAATCTACCAGTGAGAGATCCGTAAGCGCGCCATTTTTGGTGAAGCGCACGCTGTAATGCCCATCAGGCGACCCCTGCGGCGGGATCTGTTCCGCGGTAAGGGCTGTTGTACTGCCCTTCGCGCCCGGAGGGAGAGCCAGGGCATTGCCCAGTTGGACGAGAATCAACGTGCCTGGCGCCAGGACATTGCCAGCGACGGCAGGCAGTGACGTGGCGGTTGGGATGGAGGAGGTCGCCACGACCACAGTTCCGTTGAGGGACTGGGGAACACCCGGCGTCTCAGTGCTGCCAGGCCCACCGCCCAGGCTACAGGCCAGGGTCGGCAGGGCCAGGATCAGAATCAGACTTCCAACCACGTGCCAGCGTCTCATGGTGTTCACTCCATCCGCGAGCCTCTATCCCCGAATCCAGTTGATTATAGCGCGGCCAGGAAAATTCGTTTGTTCGGACAGTCCGAGATCAATTTTGCGGGAAGATCGCTTTCATGTCTACGTCGCCCAGCAGCAGCGATTTGCACGGATCGCCAGAGCCGAATACGTCAACGAGCATAAGTCGGCCATCTTGTAGCTGCCAGATTTCCAGCAACTTTTCTTCGGGATCAATCATCCAGTATTCGCGGACACCATATTTCTCGTATAGACGAAACTTGTCTTTACGATCCCGCCGAACCGAGCCGGGCGACAAAATTTCGACCACGAGGTCGGGCGCGCCTTTGAGGTATTTATCATTTTCTACCCAGTGACAGGCGCTTCCCTCAGCGATCCAAAGCAAATCGGGTTGCACTGTATTTTCTTCGTCAAAGTAGACATCCATAGGCGCGAAAATCACTTCGCCGTTCGGCACCAAAGCTTGAACTACAATGAACAAGCGCCCCAAAGTGTTTTGATGAATGCGTACCGGAGTTGGACTCATAATCTCCTCGCCGTTGAGCAGTTCGTGGGGCAAGTTGGTGATAGGCCCCGCCAAAAATTCGGTGGAAGTCATTTTTCGAGTTTGGATAGCCATCGCCTACTACTTATCCTCTATCCAACACCGGACTATTTGACGCATTATAGCACAGTGAGCA
>DATGFK010000376.1:0-3658 GCA_035309185.1 Aggregatilineales bacterium | reverse complement strand
GCCATTCGAGGAAGCGTTGCCAGAGCGAGATCGTGGGCGGCGCGGCGATGGGCATCCCCGGCCCTGGAATACATGAGCTGCACGGGAACCGTCCCCCGCCCATTGCTGAGCGGCACTTCAAACATGACTTCGCTCAGGACTGCTCCCGCCTCAAAGATAGGGAAATCTCCGCATTCCTCGCCCTGGGCAGACATCCAGCCCAGGACGTTCGTGCTGCCACCGTTGATGGCATCCTCCACGTCGGGATCGGTGCGGGCCTCGTTCAACTCGTGGTATAGGGTCGCTACCACGTTCTTCCAGGGCGCATTAAAGGCCACGATGCCATTTTGCGTTCCGTCCGGGAGCGTCTCACTGTACACGGCGATGGCATAGTAGAGCGTCACCCGATCGACGTGGATCGATCCGTGATAGCCGCCCAGGCCTTCCAGCGAACTGACTTTATCTTCGATCTGCACGGGGCTGCGCGACAGGAAGGCCTTCAGGTCAGGGCCAGAGGGCGCGGCGTCCGTGGTCAGGATCGAACCGCTGGGCAGCACGAAGCAGAACACCGTTCGTGTCAGGTCGAAGGCGGCCAGGGCATCCGCCGCATACAGGTCAGCGGTCAGCTTTTCGACATCTCCCTGCGAGAAGGTTGTCGGCTTCGGACCGGGAAGTTCCCTGGACGGCGCGAACGTGCTGGTGATCGGCGTGCTGCCGAAATACTGCTGCATGACGTTGTTGAGATTCCGGTCAGACATTGCGGTAGCAATAGCCTGGTCAATGTTGATGGTGTCGCTGGCCTTCCAGGACTCCGGCCCGCCAATGTACAGCGTTGTGAAACAGAGATCGGAGATGGTCTTGCCGCCATAGTTGATCAGGTTGTGGGCGGGCGTTGGCTTCATTCCCGGAGCCAGCAGTAACCGGCTCGGATAGGGGACGTGGAACGAGCGCTCCACGATGCGCTTTAAAGTCTTCGGTCTTTTCACGGTTTTCCTTTCCTTGCTTCAACCCACGATCAGGAGGACTGGGGCGGCGCGGTGATGTCGCCAATCAGCCCGCCTACGTTGGTTGCCAGGTCGCCGACCTCCTTGATCGTCCCCTGGACGCTGACTGGCACGGATTGGTACAGTTTCTCGATGGCGGATTCCAGCGCCTTGTCATTGCGGGCCGCGCGCACGAGTGACACGATGGCGACCAGCAGCCCCGCGCCGAATACCAGGCTGCCCCCGGCGAGGATTAGCACGAGGTTGGCGAGGATTTGAAAGACGGCCTGAACTTGATCGTTGGACATTTCAACGGTTCCTTTCGCTATACGTTATCGGGCTTGCTTGCCCGTTAGCTGACTGGTTTTGCCCTTCCACCTTGTCGCACAGGGATGTCAATGGCGTGGGGTGGGGGAAGGGGATGGGAGAAATTCCTACATCTCCTGCGCGGCGCCCATAATCGAAAAAGCATTAGCCTTGACCGTCACGGTGTTTGCGGTACTGCTCTGCTTGAATTGCAGCTTGAAGCTGGTCGAAACTCCCGGAGTTAAGCCCGTAAAAATGCACTCAACACGGAGTTGTTTAGTCGTCGCAGTGTTGGCATCTTGTACTAAACCAACCGTTGCATCTCCGCCTCTGGCAGCGAGTGTTGTGTTGTAAATGTCGTAATAGGCTGTCCCGGCGCTAATCGTGGCAGTGAAAGCGAACCACGCCCTCACCCGCGACGAACTGGGCGTCAGCGTGAGGATCAGATTTGTGGCGTCCAGATCGGCAAATGTGGTGGTTCCCGCGCCGGTCTTCGAGTAGTCGGCCACGCCGACGTACGGCGCAAGCTGCACAAACTGCCGCCCCGACAGCAGGTAATTGAGGTTGTCACGCACGTACGTGTTCCAGTCCGCCGAGGCGACGGCATCGCCGGGACTGTGCGTGATGGGCGCTGTCCACGCGCCCGACAGGATGAACAGGAGTAGCCACAGGATCGCCAGGAGTCGTTTCGTTTTGCTGCTCTTGAATGACAGCACGTAATCCAGGTGCTCGATCACTGCAAGACCGCTGCGCCACTTGTTTTGGCTCATATATAGTAGACTCCCGTTCCGTCGTAGGTTCCCACACTGGCATCGTCGAATTTCACATATAGGGCTGGATCGCAGCGTTCCAGGATGTACTGCATCTGGTCGAGGATGCCGCCGCTTTGCGCGCTGTACTGCCACTGCTTGCCGACCACGAAATGCCGCGCGCTGCTGGTCAGCCCGGCCTGGCTGTCAGGCGTCAGCACCACGTCGAAGACGTTGGTATGCAGCACGTCCTGACCCGCCACCGTATCCTTATGTTTGAAGGTCAGCGTTTTGCCTTGCAGATAGGGGTTCTTGAACCGGTTCAGCACGTAAGCCGCCAGCGACTGGCTGAATGCCGGGTCGTTTGTAAACGGCTGATCAAGGGTGAGTGGCACGTTGAACTTGAGAGGGTTCGCCCCGATGATGGCCGTGTCGTACACTTCAATCGTTAGCGGATCGTAGGTGTACAGCGGAATACCCTGCAATTGAAATTTAGAAATCCAGAGCGGATGGGCCGACCAGTTGTAGCAGGTCACGACGGCCTGCGAGGCCGCGTAGGTATAGCTGAATGTGACCAGAGAAGCCCAGGGCGTAGGCCATACGGCGGCACGGGTAATATCTGTCCACCCGCTGGTAGCCGATGTGCCGGACAGGACGAAAATAAAATCGCTATCCGCGACGGGCGTGGCGATACTCGTTGCGCCAATGGGCTTCCCGGCGGCGTCGTGAAAGGTCAACGTAAACTGGTATTGGCCCGGAATCACGGCGTTCGTCTTTTTATCGAAACCGCGCGGAGGGATGTAATACGGCGCGGCGCCTTGCCACAGATTTGGCACGATATTCAACTGTGCCAGGACGACATTAGCCGATCCGACCTGGCGAGGGTGATAGTTCACAAACACATGACTGAGGACGCTATTCACGTCGCTCATGGCGTCGAGCTTCACCGCCGAGCCGGGCGCGTTCACCGCGCCCTCGACGATGGTCATCACGGCGCTCGCGCTTTGCAAGGCTGGCGTCTGGTTGCGATTGGCGAAACGCAGGGTGCCGTCGGCATCCTGCCAGAAGCGGCCCTGCGACGATTTCAGCACGTCGTCCAGGGCTTGCTGAAGCATCAGCTTGTTTTGCACGGGCCGCACGATCTCCCCGAACGCCGCGAACAGGTACGTCGTGCCGGGATCGGTGTTCGTTTTGTTCTGGACGTAGCCGTCAAAGGCGTAGGGGATCGTCGTCAGCCCCCTGTCCAGCAGTGTACCGACAGGCGTGGTGGTCAGCGTTCCGGCGGGCAGTGAGCTGAGTAGTGCCTTGATCAGTTGATCCTCGGTTTGGTTGACTTGCAGGGACAGGTTGAAGGGTGTGGTTTGCAGCAGTTGGAGGAAGTCTATACAGTCAACCTGCGTGGTTAACCCTCCGGCAAGCTGGTGAGCATCCGGCTTCACATTTTGGATGAAGCCGTTGAACTGAATTTCGGTATCGTAGATTACGGCCAGGCTGCTGTAGCTGGCGGCTACCACATCCAGGATAGCGACCTTGTTTTCGGCGCTCCACGTGGAACTGGCGTTGTAGAGCATAGCGCCCGCGCCATTGAGGTATTGCGCGCCGGTGGCGTTGCTGCCCCACAGGACATAACTTGAGCCGCTG
>DATGFK010000375.1:0-5682 GCA_035309185.1 Aggregatilineales bacterium | reverse complement strand
TATACGACACGGGCGTATCTATCTCGTCTAAATCGGGAAACTTCGTTTGCCGATGGTCAGATTTACTCGGTTACAATTTTGCATTTTCACCAGGATTAGTAACGGTACTTTACCGTCAGACTAAGCCCGGCCTGAAACTTTACAGAAAAGATGGCAAATCCGTTTTTCTGCATGACTCGATTGATGGCTTTGATACTTTTGTAGCTCAATTGCGCTACGCCGCCGGTAAAACCTTAAGGGAAGCGGCTGAAATGCGACTCCGTCAACGAGAAGTTCTCCAATTCGGTCCCCTGAAAATATCACTTACAACATTATCCTTCATGCGAAAAACTATTAATTGTGCCGATGTGGTGGAATATCGTGAAAACTTTTCTGGAAGGCTCCATATTTATGTGGCAGGAAAAGGAACCAAACTATCACGATTTGCAAGCATAAATCTCCGCAGAGTCATGAATGGCGATGTACTGCTTCATTTGATAAAACAATTGGTTGAAGGCAATCGCCAAAGGCCACAGCCAACGCCGTCGGAAGAAAAGTCAAAGACTATTCTAGCTTTGCTGGACAAAGATGGTGGAATCTGATGGATAACGCTTTGAACGTGCTGGTTTTGGTGGAATTTAGCGATTCCATCATGGAGCAGTTGAAATCTATCTCGCCGCGTCTCAAGTTCACCCGCAAGGCGGCCAAGTCCGCAGGCGATGTTCCCGGTGACGTGTGGGCCGAGGTAGACATCCTCTATACCGGTTCGATTCTGCCGGAGCCGGACGCCGCGCCACGCCTGCGTTGGGTGCAAAGCCATAATGCGGGGGTAGAAGGCTTGCTCGCCCAACCGCTGATGGCGTCAGGCGGCGTTCTGCTGACCAGCGTCAGCGGAATCCATGCCACCACAATGGCCGAGTACACCTTCGCTATGATGTTAGCACTGGCCCGCAAAATCCCGACCATGTTCCGCTACCAGGCTAAAGCCGAATGGCCCTCGGATCGCTTCACGGCACTGCTGCCTCGCGAGCTGCGCGGCTCGACGATTGGCATCCTGGGCTACGGAAGCATTGGACGGGAGATAGCGCGCGTAGCCCAGGTCTTCGGCATGGAAGTGCTGGCAACCAAGCGCAACGTGATGCAACCTGCTGCAACCAATGAGTACGCGCTGCCCGATACGGGCGACCCGGAAGGAACGCTCGTCTCGCGGCTGTATCCGCCGGAGGCCACGCGCTCGATGGTCGCGCTGTGCGATTTTGTCGTGATCGCCGCTCCTCTGACTTCAAGGACAACGGCTATCGTCAATGCCGATGTGTTGTCCGCCATGAAGCGCACAGCGTACCTGATCAATGTGGCGCGTGGCGGGCTGGTTGACGAAGAGGCGCTCATCACTGCCCTGCGCGAAAAGAAGATCGCCGGGGCCGCGCTGGACGTGTTCTCGCAGGAACCGCTCCCGGCGTCCAGTCCATTGTGGGAACTTGATAATTTGATCATCAGCCCGCACATTTCGGGCAATACCAGTCACTACAACGAATCGGCTGCCGAAGTCTTCGCGGAGAACCTGGAACGCTATCTTAATCACCGCGATCTCCTGAACCTCGTGGATCGGACACGGGGGTACTGAGAGCAGTTCTGCCGTCCAGCCTTTTCTGTGTCGGGTTGATCTCCTAATACTGCCCGTAAGGCGCATTGGCCCAGGTATTGCGTGGTCGTGACCCTGCAAATAGCAAGATTAAAATTATTCCTGCCAGGAAGCCGCCCACGTGCGCCCAGAACGCGACTCCGCCGCTTTGCGCCACCGAGGGACTGAGCGACAGAATCCCATACAGCAATTGCTGGATGAACCACCAGCCGATTAGCACGAAGGCGGGCAGCACCAGCGGTATCGGGATGATCAGGATCGGAACCAGCACGACGACCCTGTGCAGCGGATACAAGATCAGGTATGCGCCCAGCACACCTGCGATGGCCCCACTGGCCCCAATGCTTGGCTCGTTGAGCGCGCCGAAGATCGGCGCTACCATGAGCACTTCTACGATCCCCGCGATGATGCCGCACACCAGGTAAAAAAGCAGATAGAGGCCCGAACCGAGTCGCGCTTCGATGTCGTTGCCAAAGATCAGCAAAAACAACATATTGCCGACGATGTGCAGCCAGCCGCCATGAATGAACTGCGATGTCAGGAGGGTCACATAGGCGTGCAATGACCCGGCAGCCAGCGGATGGTGAAAGGCTTGCAGTATCTGGCTGGGGACAACCCCCCACCGGAGAATAAACTGATTGAGCGCCGGGTCGGACAGTTGCAATTCGTAGAAAAAAACGATTGCGTTGACGGCTACCAGCAGCCAGGTCATCACCGGAATACGCCGTGTCTCATGTTGACTCTGGATAGGAACCATTGTTGCCTCCCTATGTCTCAAAATGCCTCAATACGGAGCGATTCCATGCACCCTGCACGGATCATAATGGCCTTCGCTTCGCCTGGGCATGGGAGGATAGGGCTACCCGACTGGCAACGCCCGGTGAATAGTTAGAAAACTCTAATCAAAACTAAAAATTGTCGTATAATGAATTTACCTCCGAAGTTAAAGTTTTAAGGAGTGTGTGATGTCTGAGAAAACCACAAGCATTTTCCAGAGTGGGGAACGTGTCCACATCGCCGGAACTTATGAGGTCATTGGTATAGGCGCTACGGCGTCCCCGCGTCGAAAAGAAGCGTCTACGCGGGATTTCCGCGCGGGAGAGCGGTTTTGCTGCTACGATGGGATTGAAGTTATTTGGAGATTGGTGAAGACCGAAGTGCCCGACACGGCCCGCTCGTCTGATGCGGCCAGGTTGAGCCAATAGGGACGCCACCGGGCGCGATTTTGCCTTTTATCACGGCAAATAATTCCTGTTTTGAAAATACGAGCCATCACAAATTTTGAAGAGATGGCTCAAGAGCACGCTTCAAGCAACGGAGTCAAGACCCCTTGACTCCGTTTGCGTGTAATGGCTACTTCTTGTTGCCCCTTGTTTCGTTTAGTTCCGAGGGCATTAGGGAGCGATAAGCAGTCAGCCTGCTGCGGTAAGGCACGCATCAACCTCGATCTCGACCAGGTATTCCGACCCGATCAGAGCATTGACAACGACACCGGTTGCCACGGGGCGAATATCGTGGAAGACCTCGCCATGCCCCCGCCCGATCTCGCCAAAATCTGCCGCGTTGACCATGAACATGCGCGTGCGCACCACGTCGTGTAAGGTTGCGCCGACTTCGCCCAGTGCTTTTTCGATCTTGCGGAAGATGTAGATTGTCTGCGCATAGGGATCGCCTTTGCCGACGGGCTGTGTGTTTTCGTCGGCGGCAACCGTTCCCGCAACCCAGATCAGGTTGCCGATGCGTACGGCACGGCAGTAACCAATGGTGTCTTCAAAAGTCGTTCCAGACGACACGCTCTGGCGAGATGGCGGATTGGTCATCCCATAATCCTTTCCTTTTGATCCGAATTCGCTAAGATCAAAGAATCCACATTTTCATGACGCTCTAGATTGCAGAATGATGCTACCCGATCACCGGGGAGATTACCGCAGCGAGGTGACAATGAATCGCATGGATCGCCTGATGGCGATTGTACTTGAATTACAGGCTAAACGAACCCTGCGCGCCGAAGACCTCGCAGAAACCTTCGAGACCAGCAAGCGTACCATCTATCGCGACATCCTGGCGCTGTGTGAGGCCGGTGTCCCGATTATGGCCGTCCCAGGTCAGGGTTATTCGATCATGGAAGGCTATTTCCTACCACCCATCCGCTTCACAGCGGACGAAGGCGCGATGCTGCTGCTTGGGGCAGACCTGATGGCTCGTAACTTTGACGCAGAATATCACATGGCCGCTGAGTCGGCGGCGCGCAAGATCGGCGGGGCGTTACCAGAGTCTTTGCGCGACGAGGTAAATTATCTTCGCGAAAACATCAAGTTCATAGTCCACAACGCGATGGATAAACCCGGCGAGGCCGAGCGACTTCCGCAGATACGACGGGCGATTATCAAACATCAAACGGTTAGCTTCCGCTACCATGCACGGTACGGCGAGAGCCGGGGCGAGCCGCCTACCGAACGAGAAGCCGATCCTTATGCCTTGATCCACTTCAGCGGTGCCTGGGCAATGGTGGGCTATTGTTATCTGCGTAAAGATCTGCGCATGTTCCGACTCTCACGCATGGAAAATTTGCTGGTCACCCCGAAGAATTTTACGCGGCTGGCGCAGTCCGCCATGCAAGAGTTTATGCAAGGTAAGCGAGAGCCAGGCGAAGGCGGCACCATCGTCGTAAAGGCACTCTTCGATGACGAGGTTGCGCAGTGGGTTCAAGAGAGTTTTAATTTTTTCGTCGTAGCACAGGACACAACCGCTTCCGGTCTGCTGCTCACGCTCCGTATCCGGCACGAAAACGAGATCATGCAGTGGCTGTTGGGCTGGGGACGACACGTGCGGGTGTTGGAGCCGCAACTGCTCCGGGAGAGCCTGGCACGTGAAGCCCAGGCTATGCTGGAGGCTCATCACAACGCACCTGTTGAAATTCCCGAATCGCTGCTGACATAGGGCTGTCACTGGCTCCAGGTAGACTGCTTGCAGTATTGAAAACAGGCCACCTGGAGGAGAGAACTAATGGCAGAAACAAGCCGATCCGCCGTGTATTTCGTAGTATTCTGCGTCACAGCTTTCCCGTCGTTCGAGGACGCGCGTGGCAAAGCGCCTGACCTGATCGCGGCACATATTGCGCGGTCTAAGGAATTGCATACGGAAGGTACGCTGCTGATGGCCGGGGCATTCGTGGAGAACCCGGATGAGCCACTGACCACAATGGGCGTCCTGACCTCACGCGAAGCCGCCGAGGATTACATCAAAGGCGATCCATTTGTTCAGAATGGCCTGGTCAAGCAGTGGACCATCCGCAAATGGGCCAATATGTTTGGATCTGTCGTATAGGAGGGAATTGCAATGTCACGCTATCACGAATCTGGAACTTTGACCCCAGTTGCCCCTTTCGATTTTCACAGGAGCCTGGGCTTTGTGGAAATGTTTTCACCCAACGCGGGTGAACAGCACATTGCCGCGCAGCAGTTGACCAAGGCCGTGATGGTCGCCGGTCAGCCGCTCGCCTTCGTGGTGAAGTCCAGCGGAAGCCTGGAACAGCCTCGCCTGGATTACACGCTGTATGCCGATCAGCCCATTTCCGCCGACCTCAAATCGGCAGCGCTGGATCGCATCCGCTTCTATTTGAGCCTGGACGACGACCTGAAACCGTTCTACGCGATGGCTTCTAGCGATCCCTGTCTTGCGCCCATCGTTGAGCGACTCTACGGGCTGCATCAGGTCAAGTTCATCACGCCTTTCGAGATCGCAGCCTGGGCTATACTCACGCAGCGGATGCCGATCCCCGTCGCGCGTAAAGTCAAAGATAAGATCGTGGCACGCTACGGCAAGAGCATCGAGGTAAACGGTGAGCAACTATGGGCCTTTCCCGACGCCGATCAACTCTCGGCAGCCAATCCTGACGATCTGCTGGACATGATCCACAACGAGCGCAAAGTCCAGTATCTTGG
This sequence comes from Aggregatilineales bacterium, assembly GCA_035309185.1. GTDB lineage: Bacteria > Chloroflexota > Anaerolineae > Aggregatilineales > UBA2796 > DATGFK01. The sequence continues at coordinate 117 of DATGFK010000375.1, read as the reverse complement.
CGGGATCAGCCAGGCATTTCAGTCTGTAGACGAGCAATTTCTCCGTTCAGGTGACTACGACGCGGTAGAAAGTTGGCTCCGCAGCATCAAGGGCGTCGGGGAGTGGTCGGCCAAATT